>DUVZ01000276.1 GCA_012840785.1 Bacteroidales bacterium | reverse complement strand
AGCATTCTAAAAAAAGGAGCAATGGCTTTTGCCTGCATCAATGGTTCGCCCCCCGACATAGTGATACCGCCACGCTTGCCAAAAAATGGTCGTTGACTGCGTGCCAGATTCATCAACTCTTCGTAATTGAAAAGACGCGATTCGCCTGTTTTGTCAATGGTGTCGGGATTGGCACAATATTTACATTTAAAATTGCATCCTTGTGTAAAAAACACTAGACGAACACCTGGACCATCGTATGTACCTAAAGATTCTATTGAATGAAGTCTGATCATTATTTATGAGTTGTTACTTATTTTATTTAAAAAGGAGAAAGAAAATAAAAGAAGCAGCCCTAATAAATTATAGGGCAGCTTCTATTTTTTTTATTGTTGCTCTATTCTAATATAAAAAAATTACATTGCTTCGAAAAAGCTTCTCGATATAACCTCCATCTGCTGTGCACGGGTCAATCTTACAAAGTTTACAGCATACCCCGATACACGAATTGTAAGTTGTGGATACTCCCCTGGACGCTCCATAGCATCAAGTAGCATTTCACGATCCAATACGTTTACATTAAGGTGATGTGCATTCTTCGAGAAATATCCATCCATAATGCTCACAAGGTTTTCACGACGCTGCTCCTCGGTAGGACCTAATGTCTTTGGCACAATAGAGAATGTGTTCGAAATTCCATCCATAGAGTTTCTATAGTCAAGCTTGGCCACAGAGCTCAATGATGCCAATGCACCGTGAGAGTCGCGTCCATGCATTGGGTTAGCACCAGGTGCAAACGGAATTCCTTCGGCACGTCCGTCAGGTGTAGCTCCTGTTTTCTTACCATACACCACGTTAGAAGTAATAGTAAGAATACTTAGTGTAGGCTCTGCATTCTTATAAGTTGGTAACTCTTGCAACATAGAGTTGAAAGTGATAGGCACTTCGCGTGCAAATTGGTCAACACGGTCATCATCGTTACCGTAGTATGGGAACTCACCTTCAATCTTAAAGTCTTTTGTTATACCATTCTCATCACGCACAGGGGTTACTTTTGCATGTTTGATAGCTGATAGTGAGTCGGCTACAATACTTAAACCTGCAACACCATAAGCTAGGTTTATATGAGGATTAGTATCGATAAGTGCCATTTGAGCTTTCTCATAATAGTACTTATCGTGCATGTAGTGAATAATGTTCATCGAATCTGCATATACACGCGCCACTTCAGCCATAGCCAACTTAAAGTTGGTCATCACCTCGTCGTAGTCTAGCACATCCGATTTCAATGCTGGAATTCCTTCAAGAACTTGTTTCCCAGATATTTCACAACGACCTTCGTTAAGAGCAAGTAGCAATGTTTTTGCTAAGTTGCATCGTGCACCAAAAAACTGTATTTGTTTACCAATTTCTTGATACGACACACAACAAGCAATACCATAATCGTCGCTTAGGCGACTCTCTTGCATCAAGTTATCATTTTCATACTGGATAGAAGAAGTATCGATTGATACTTTTGCACAAAATTCTTTAAATCCTTCAGGAAGAGACTCCGACCATAGTACAGTTAAGTTAGGCTCAGGAGAAGGTCCTAAATTGTATAGTGTTTGCAAAAAGCGGAACGATGTTTTGGTTACTTTGTGACGACCATCTGTCAATTTACCACCAATTGCTTCCGTTACCCATGTTGGATCGCCAGCAAAAATATCGTTGTATGCATCCATGCGAAGGTGACGTACTACGCGTAGTTTCATCACAAACTGGTCAATCAACTCTTGTGCGAACTCCTCAGTTATCTTACCCTCTTTAATATCTTTCTCAATGTAGATATCTAAGAATGAAGATACATTACCAAGCGACATAGCTGCACCATCTTGCTCTTTCACAGCTGCTAGGTAACCCATATATACCCACTGCACAGCCTCTTGTGCTGTTTTTGCTGGGCGAGAAAGGTCTAAACCATAAATCTGTCCAAGCGCTTCAATCTCTTTTAATGCTCTTATTTGCTCAGCAACTTCTTCGCGAAGACGAATTTGACTATCAGTCATTGGGCCTTTCAAGGTTTTCTTGTCAGCCATCTTTGCCTCAATCAAATAGGTTGTACCATATAGTGCTAGTCTGCGATAATCGCCAATAATTCTTCCACGTGCATAGTTGTCTGGCAATCCTGTAAGAATTCCTAACGAGCGAAATGTTCTTATTTCAGAAGTGTACACATCAAACACACCATCGTTGTGCGTTTTAGCATATTTGGTAAAAGTCTCTTTTACTGCTGGATTAACCTCCAAGCCATGCTCTTTACATGCTCTTTCCACTACCGAGAAACCTCCGTAAGGTTTCATGGCACGTTTTAGCAACATATCGGTTTGTAAACCTACAATTAGTTCGTTTTCACGATCAATATATCCAGCTGGATGAGAAGTAATAGTAGAAACTGTTTCATTGTCGATAGCTCGCACACCATTCTTGGCACGCTCTTCTTTAATTGCATCCAAGCAAATTTGCCACATATCTTTGGTGCGTTGTGTAGCACCCTTCAAAAATGAAGCATCGCCATCGTAAGGTGTAATGTTTTTTGAAACAAAACCACGAACATCAATTCTATTATTGCTGTTATTTAAATTAGAGTTAACCATAATAATTGTAATATATTATAGTGTTATTAATTAATTCAAAACATCGAAAATCTAAGAAGTTGCAAAAATACTGTTTTAAAACATATTTATCGAATATCTGCGTCTCATTATGTTTTAGAAACAATTTTTGGGAGCTCGTAGATTGTTTAGAGT
>DUVZ01000275.1 GCA_012840785.1 Bacteroidales bacterium | reverse complement strand
ATAGTAGACATAATCATATATAAGGCGCCGCCTGTTGTTTATCCATAAACAACAGGCGGCTTCTTTTTTATAAAAACAATTCGAAAACATAAAACTATCATGCACAAAAGGAAAAAGTTTATACTATCCGAAAAAGAGATTCCCCATCAATGGTACAATGTGGCTGCGGAGATGAAAAACAAACCTCAGCCCTATATCAATGCTACAACAAAAGAACCGATAGAAGCAAAAGACTTTTACCCTCTTTTTTCTAAAGAGGTATCAAGGCAGGAGGTAAATCAGACCGATGTATGGATTGATATACCAGAGCCAGTGCGCGAGGAATATAAAGTATATCGACCCTCTCCTCTTGTGCGTGCCTATGGTTTAGAAAAAGCACTAGACACCCCGGCGCACATCTATTTCAAAAACGAAAGCGTTAGCCCAGTTGGTTCTCACAAGCTCAACTCGGCGCTGCCACAAGCATACTACAACAAAATTGAAGGTGCTACAAACATTACCACTGAAACCGGAGCCGGACAATGGGGAGCTGCACTGGCTTATGCTACAAACGTATTCGACCTAGAGTTGGCAGTATATATGGTAAGGGTTAGCTATGAGCAAAAACCCTATCGCCGTTCGATGATGCAAACATGGGGTGCGCAAGTTATCGCATCGCCTAGCATGTCAACAAAAACAGGCAGGAAAATAATTACAGAAAACCCACAATACCAAGGAAGTTTAGGTACCGCCATATCAGAAGCAATAGAACTAGCCATACAAACACCCAACTGCAAATATGCACTAGGCAGTGTGCTCAATCATGTATCGCTTCATCAAACAATAATTGGGCTTGAGGCAGAAAAACAGATGGAAATGGCAGAAGAGTATCCCGATATAGTAATTGGATGTTTTGGTGGTGGTTCAAACTTTTCTGGCATTACATTTCCATTTATTCGTTACAATATAAACGGTACCAAAAACACACGTTTTATTGCTGCAGAACCCTCATCTTGCCCAAAACTAACACGAGGAAAATTTAGATACGACTATGGCGACCAAGCAGGTTTCACACCACTTATACCCATGTACACATTGGGAAGCCAGTTTACACCTTCCAACATACATGCAGGAGGTTTGCGTTATCACGGAGCTGGAAGCATTGTGAGCCAATTGATGAAAGATGGATATATTGAAGCAACAGATATCAATCAAATAGATTCTTTTAAAGCAGGTGTTTTGTTTGCACAAACCGAAGGTATCATACCAGCACCAGAATCTAACCACGCTATAGCAGCCACTATACACGAAGCTCTGAAGGCAAAAGAAGAAGGGACAAAGAAAACCATCTTATTTAACCTTTCAGGACACGGTTTAGTAGATATGGCATCCTACGATAAATACTTATCTGGCGACCTAGTAAATTACACATTAACAGAAGAGACCATAGCAAAATCGAGAGATTTAGGGTAATCTATACTTAAACACCCTGTTAATAGACATATTAATCAGTATTTGTTAGAAATATAGACCATTATATTTGGAAGTCTCAATATATTTATTTACTTTTGATCTGTAATCAGATGAAAAGAATTTGCCGCATTGGTCGATTGGGAAACTCATCAATTACATCAACGAAACGAGTTAGTTTTTTCTGTCAATGGCGGGTCGCATCCTTCGGGACATGCATTTATGCACAGCGAATTACAGACACAGCGAAGCGCTCAAATCCTGACTATAGGAGTTTCGTCTTATTCCACCAATGTGGCTTTAAAATAGAGAAAGCAGATTTGCAAATAATTAAAATTTATGCAGTCTGCTTTCTGCTTTTTATATCCATTAAAAACAACCTATATAGATGAGAGTTTATTGGGAAATATTCCTTGTTTTTTTTAGAATCGGAGCTTTCACTTTTGGGGGTGGCTACGCAATGCTACCACTTATCCAAAATGCTGTGGTTGATAAAAAAAAATGGCTTGGCGACAAAGAGTTCATCGATATGCTAGCCCTTGCTCAATCTATGCCAGGTCCTATTGCACTAAACACTGCTGTATTTGTTGGTAACAAACGCAAGGGAATAAAAGGGAGTATTTTCTCCAGCCTCGGTATTATCCTTCCTTCATTTATCACTATCCTACTTTTAGTAATTGCATTTACTCAATTTAGAGACAACTCTGGTGTAGAGGCTGTCTTTAAAGGAATAAGACCTGCAGTGGTTGCGCTTATTTTTGCGCCACTACTTAGAATGGGCAAAAACGCCGATATTACATTGGGCACATTGTGGGTTCCTATTACAGTGGCACTTATAGTGGGACTACTTCATGTATCTCCTATCCATATTATATTGGCAGCAATTGTACTAGGTCTACTTTATCAACAGGTAATAAAAAAATTAATCAATAAATAATATGGCACTAGCACAACTATACCTGCATATGTTCTTGGCATTTTTCAAAATCGGACTATTTGGTTTTGGTGGTGGTTATGCTATGCTACCCCTCATTCAGCAAGAGGTTGTAGAGAAGAACGAATGGATTACTATAAACGAATTTACAGATATAGTTGCTATTTCGCAAACCACACCAGGACCCATCTCATTTAACTCTGCTACCTACATTGGGTTTAAAGCTATTAACACTTCAGGTCATGGCATACTGGCAAGCATTCTTGGCTCGGCAGTGTGTACACTTGCGGTGAGCATACCATCGTTTGGACTAATGACATTGGTAACTATTTTCTTCTTCAAATTTAAAGAAAACAGGTATGTGCGTGCAGCACTATATGGAATAAAACCCGCTGTGATTGGGCTTATTGCTGCTGCTGGGATAATGCTTATTAATGGCAACAACTTTATTGACTATAAAAGTTGGATTATTTTTAGTGCGGTTTTTATAGCATCGCTCAGAAAGATAGATCCTATTTTGCTTATTGCACTGGCTGCTGTGGCGGGGTTTCTACTCTACTAAAAGCCCATCACTTCTCCTACAAACAAACCTACTTTATCAAAGTATATCTAATGCTATAGGCTAATATTACTATTAGGCTTACAAGCACAAAAACAGTATTCATATCCAGCAAAATAATATCATTGGTGGGCTACCAAATAAAAAAATCCTTAAGAACAATAGCTCCCAAGGATTTTATATTTTATCCTATTATCTGCAGCAACTAAAAATTAATTAGCCTTCTTTTCTGATTTATCAGCATCTGCTTTATCAACTTCTGTTTTAGCTTCTTGTGATTCAACTTTACTCTCTTGTGATTCCTCTACTTTCTTAGTCTCTTGTTTCACTGCTTTCTCTTTCACTATTTTCTTTTTTCCACCACCGCCCCGCAACAAAACAATAAGCAGAAGCAAAAACACAACTCCAATAACTACCCAAAACCACAGTTGGGCATAAAAAGGACCTTCGTCTATAACTACTGTATCTTCGATCTCCACATCTATCTCAGTTGATAAATCTTGCGCCCACCCTATTGTAGATGCAAACAAACCAACAAAAAAGATAGCAGCACGTTTAGCAAAAAATGATAACTGTTTCATATTGTAGTTCTCGCTATTAATTAATAACTATTGGAAGACAGAGCTCTATGACAAACTACTACCATCTACTTTTTCTTTTTCGCTGTAGAGGTTTTAGCTTTAGCCGTTGTTGTTTTCTTTTTAGCTGAAGAAGTTGCAGCTTTCGACTTTGCTGTCGTAGTCTTCTTTTTAGGTGTCGAGGTCTTAGCTTTAGCCGTTGTTGTCGTAGTTTTCGCTTTTGTTTTCTTCCTCCCTCTCGATTTCGAAGGATCTGTTTCGCTGATAATCTTTCTTACATCTTCAAGCGTAAGCTCTTCAGGCTTCACACTCTTAGGTATTTTATAGTTTTTCTTCTCAAAAGAGATATACGGACCATACCTACCTTTTTGAACAATCAAACCTGGTTCTTCTTCAAAAGTTTGAATAATTTTCTCTTTATCTTCCTTGCGTTTCTTCTCTATCACCTCTATAGCCTCATCTTCTTTCACCTTGTGAGGGTCGAGCTCTTTGGGTAGCGAAAAGAATTTTCCGTCGTGCCTTATATACGGACCAAATCGTCCAACAGCAGCAATCATCTCTTTCTCTTCAAATGTTCCCACTACACGAGGCAACTCGAAAAGCTTTAAAGCCTCTTCAAAAGTTATAGTTTCTATAGATTGGTCTTTTCTAAGACCCGCAAACAGAGGCTTCTCCTCATCCTCTTTCTCTCCAATCTGAGCAAGTGGACCATATCTACCAATTTTTACTGATAACGGTCTTCCCGATTTTGGGTCAACACCCAGCACACGCTCACCAGCACGATGCTCAGTTTTCTTATTAATAGCCTCTTCCACCTTTGGATGAAACACATTGTAAAACTCTTCGATAAGCTTTTTCCACTCAATCTCGCCCTCTGCCACTTGGTCGAAATTCTTCTCAACCCTAGCTGTAAAGTTATAATCTAAAGTAGATGCAAAGTTTTCCACCAAATAGTCATTCACAACAAGACCAGTGTCTGTCGGAATAAGTTTGTTTCTATCGGCACCTGCAATCTCTTTTTTATCAGTATCTTTTATCTTGTTTTTGGCAAGCTTTATTACATTATAAACCCTTTCAACTCCCTCAACATTTCCCTTTTCAACATATCCACGATTTTGAATAGTAGAAATTGTGGGTGCATAAGTAGACGGACGTCCAATGCCTAGCTCTTCCATTGTGCGAACTAGTGCAGCTTCGGTGTATCGAGGTGGCTTTTGTGTAAAACGCTGTGTGGCTACAGTCTCTACCATGGTCATTGATTCGCCCTCCTTTATGGGAGGCAATATACCTGTATCCTTTTCATTGTTTTCGTCGTCAGTGCCTTCGAGATATACGCGCAAGAATCCATCAAATTTAATCACCTCGCCTGAAGCTGTAAACCTACCCTCTGCATCAGATGCAGCAATGTTAACAGTAGTTCTTTCCAGCTGAGCATCTGCCATTTGCGAAGCAATTGCCCTTTTCCAAATAAGACTATACAGTCTTTTCTCTTGTGCAGTTCCACTTACTTCGTGCGTATTCATAAAAGTGGGACGAATAGCCTCGTGAGCCTCTTGTGCTCCTTTCGACTTGTTGGTATACTGCCTTACTTTTACATACTCATCTCCATATTGCGATGCAATCTCTGTTTTTGCCACATTGATAGCCATGCCCGATAGGCTTACAGAGTCGGTACGCATATAGGTTATCTTTCCTGATTCGTAGAGCCTTTGGGCTACCATCATTGTTTGTCCCACAGAGAAACCTAGCTTTCGCGATGCCTCTTGTTGCAAAGTAGATGTTGTGAATGGAGCTGCAGGCGTCTTTTTGGTAGGACGCATCGTAACGTCAGCAACCTCAAATGAAGATGTCTTCAGTTTCTCTAGCAGCTCTAATGCTTCCTCCTTAGTTTTCAGACGTTTATTATATTCTGCCTTCAATTCGTATGTTTGCCCATCTTCCTCTTTTGTAAACACTGCAACTATACGATAGGCTGCTGTAGATTTAAAATCTCTTATTTCACGCTCACGTTCAACAATAAGCCTTACAGCCACCGACTGAACACGACCTGCAGAAAGAGACGGTTTGATTTTACGCCACAAAACAGGCGAAAGCTCAAAACCCACAATACGATCCAGTACACGACGCGCTTGCTGTGCATCTACCAAATTGATATCAATAGGGCGTGGGTTTTCTATTGCCTTAAGGATAGCAGTCTTTGTTATCTCATGAAACACAATGCGCCTTGTCTTCTCTTCGTCAAGCTCAAGCACATTATACAAATGCCATGAAATAGCCTCTCCCTCGCGGTCCTCATCCGAAGCTAGCCACACAACCTCTGCTTTTTTAGCAGCAGCTTTAAGTTCAGATACAATTTTTTTCTTGTCAGCCGGAACTTCGTATACTGGTGTAAATCCGTTTTCAATGTCAATGCCAAAATCCTTCTTCTTTAAATCACGTATATGTCCATAACTAGACATAACATGAAAATCTTTACCTAAGAATTTCTCAATTGTTTTAGCTTTGGCAGGGGACTCCACTATCACCAAATTTTTATGCATAAATATCCTCTCTTTTTATTCTAATCGAATTATAATGAAATATTTCAGGGTGCAAAAGTAGTAATTTTGTATTACTATTTCGACACATTGGGTCTATTAGTTGTTAAATCAATCTATTGCTCACCCTCATTTTGTGGCTCTACCACTGTCACACCGTATATTTTGGACAATGAATTAAAAAGCGCTTCTGACTGAGATTGACGAATTGTCACCTCCATTTCACATGTTTCGGTGAAGTTTTGTGTCCAACTCGACTCCTCAAATTGATGCAATATACGCATTACATCGTTCAATAATGGATAGTCGAAATGCAAAACATAGGTGTCGTCAATTGTTCTTTCAACAATCCTGGCATTCTCTATAGCAGCAGCAGCAGCTTCTTTGTATGCCTTTATAAGACCTCCTGTACCTAGCAAAGTTCCTCCAAAATATCGAACCACCAATATTAGAACATTGGTAAGCTCAAAAGAGTTTATCTGCCCCAGAATAGGACGACCTGCAGTGCCCGAGGGCTCTCCATCGTCGTTTGCTCTAAACTCTTCGCGCGTTTCGCCCAGCATATATGCCCAACAAACATGACGCGCATTGTAATATTTTTTTCTATACTCATCTAGTATCTCCTTCACCTCATCCTCAGTTTCAACTGGAATAATGTAGGAGATAAATTTGCTTTTGCGCTCGGTAATATATCCTTCTGCTATCTCTTCTATGGTTTTATAACTATCATCCATAAATACAAAAATACAATCATTTATGTAGAATATAGATTATTTACAAACTCATTATACAATAAAACAAAAAAGCAACACCAAATGGCATTGCTTTTTCGCTTCAAATAAAGTTGTTATATGTTTAATTTTTCTATCTACTTATCCGCATTTTGATGCGCCACAATTACGACATGTTAAACATCCCTCTTGATATACAAGTGTTTCGTGACCACACACCGGACAAGTCTCTCCATTGGCTTCTGTTTCGCTAGGCAAGTATCTCTTTAATGCTCGTTCAACACCATTTTTCCATGTATTGATGGTTTCACTGTCGAGCTCCAAGCCAGATACAAGTTTCAACACTTGGTCGATAGGCATACCGTAGCGCAACACCCCCGAAATTAGTTTTGCATAGTTCCAATATTCAGGATTAAACATTCCGTCGAGTCCCTCAATTGTAATTTTATAACCCCTTCTATTTCTAAATTGGAAATCGTAACGCTTATTACCCTCTTGGTCGGTTGCTTTTATAACAGTTCCAGAGGTTACTTTTTTTGGAAGAAGTAGCCCATCATCTTCATCTGCCAAACCGGTGAAAATTTCATATGGACGGTCATTCAACAACCCTATAACAGCAATCCATCGCTCCTTATTGTTTTGAAAGCGAATTACATCGGCTGGCAGCTCTGTTGGCCTAGAGGTTACCACTTGAGGTAGCTCAAAGCAATCCTCCTCTTTTTCCTTTTCCTTCTCCTCGTCGTTGGATATCAACACTCCTGCACGCGAACCATCTCTATATACAGTACAACCTTTACAGCCGCTCTTCCAAGCTTCTAAATATAGCTCACCTACAAGTTCTTCTGTAGCATCGTTGGGCAAATTGATAGTTACACTAATTGAGTGATCTACCCATTTTTGTATTCTTCCCTGCATTTTTACTTTCTGCATCCAATCTACATCATTGGCTGTAGCCTTGTAGTAGGGTGATTTTGCTACCAAATCTTCCAATTGCTCATTACTATATTCTCTGTGAACCGAATGACCATTTGCCTCCATCCAAGTACGAAACTTGTGATGAAACACTACATACTCTTCCCACGAATCGCCATTTTCGTCGACAAAATCAACCTTTGCTTTACCCTCACTAGGATTTACTTTACGCCTGCGCTTATACATGGGCATAAATACTGGTTCAATGCCCGATGTTGTTTGTGCCATCAAGCTTGTAGTGCCAGTGGGTGCAATGGTGAGACAAGCAATATTTCTTCTGCCATGCTCTACCATATCGGCATATAATTTCTCGTCGGCATCTTTCAATCTATTTATAAAGGGATTGTCTTTTTCTCTCTCTTTATCAAATATCTCAAATGCTCCTCTCTCTTTTGCAAGCTCCACAGACGATGCATAAGCACTAAGGGCTAGGCTTTTGTGAACCGATTCGGAGAAATCTGTTGCCTCTTCAGTTCCATATCGCAGTCCCATTGCCGCAAGCATATCTCCCTCGGCAGTTGTGCCCAAGCCTGTTCTACGTCCTTGAAGTGTTTTTGTTTTAATTTTCTCCCACAAATGACGCTCAGCACTTTTCACCTCTTCCACTTCTGGGTCTCTGTTTATTTTATCGAGGATATTCTCAATCTTTTCAGCCTCCAAGTCGATAATATCATCCATCACCCTTTGCGCTATTCTCACATGTTTTGCAAATAGCTCAAAATCGAAATAGGCATCTTTTGTAAATGGATTAACTACATACGAATAGAGATTGATTGCCAATAGGCGACAGCTATCGTAGGTACACAACGGAATTTCTCCACAAGGATTTGTGGATACAGTTTCGAAGCCTAAATCTGCATAGCAATCGGCAACAGACTCGTTAATAATTGTATCCCAAAAGAGAACACCTGGCTCAGCAGATCTCCATGCATTGTGAACTACTTTAGACCACAAATCTTTTGCTTTTATCTCTTTCGATGTTTTAGGTTTTTCTGCATTGACAGGATACTGTTGTGTGTACATTCCGTCGCTTTCAACAGCCCTCATAAACTCATCATCAATTTTTACCGATACGTTAGCTCCAGTTATTTTACCCTGCTCTAGTTTTGCATCAATAAAATCTTCAGAATCGGGATGCTTTATAGATACCGAAAGCATAAGAGCACCACGGCGACCATCTTGCGCCACCTCGCGAGTAGAATTTGAATAGCGCTCCATAAAAGGCACCAAGCCTGTTGAGGTGAGTGCCGAGTTTTTTACTGCAGATCCTTTTGGTCTAATGTGCGACAAGTCGTGACCCACACCACCACGGCGTTTCATCAGTTGCACCTGCTCTTCATCAATACGGATAATACCACCATAAGAGTCGGCTGTACCCTCCATACCAATAACAAAACAGTTGGAAAGTGAAGCAACCTGAAACTCATTGCCTATTCCTGTCATGGGGCTACCTTGCGGTATGAGGTATTCGAATTTATTGAAGAGATAAAACAGATCCTCCTCACTGATAGGATTTGGATATTTATTTTCTATTCTAGCAATCTCTCTAGCCAAACGCCAGTGCATATCGCGTGGCGACTCTTCATATATATTTCCATCACTATCTTTTAGGGCATATTTGCTTACCCAAACTTGTGCCGCCAACTGATCCCACTTGAAATACGAATGGGATGCTTTATAAGCCTCGTTAAATGTGTAAATCCTTCTCTTCATTGATGCTATAGGGTGTTTAATTATTAATATTATCTAAATATACTCTCTGCTTTAGAAGCAGAGTACAATAATAAAGAAAACATTTGAATCTACCCAAGAAAGATCACTCAATTTGACCTTTTTGTTGATAAGTTTTTACTATTAAAACACTAAGCATTCATTTACAGCACCTTAGCGTTTTGAACATTACATACAGTATTCCATCTAAATACACCAAGATGCTTTCTCAATGTTAATATGCCGTCTATTATAATATAAAAAAAGCTTTTCAGGCTGTTTTACAAGCTGTTGTGTTTTAACATAAAGTGATATATAGCTGAGCCTTAAATATTCACCTGTTTACAACTCAATTATAAGCAATAGTTGTCAGTTTAACATCAGTAGTGTTCGTTTCTTAGTAGGCGTTTTATCTCACACTCACATTATTTTCACGATTACTAAAATATCAATTCTAAAATAAAAGTACATTGTTTCTTATAATTTACTCGTAGATATGACATAAAACAGTTGAAAATCAATTCTCCGTGGTAAATTGGGCTTTTATGTCTTGAAAATTGAATATACGGCGGTAGATTGAAAATTTACGCCTTGAAAACTGGATCTACTACCGTAGAAATGCTTTGAATTTTTAAAATGCTTTTTCTAAAACAAAATATGGGAGAAAAAAGTAGTGAAGAAATAAAAAGCTGCCTAAGATTTAAAAATTAACTGATAAATAGAGAATTCTATTTTGGAAATTGGAATTTATAGACATGGTTGGCGTAAATTTGGCGAACAAAACAAAAAAATATTTTTCAAAGCACATCTACCGTGGTAGATGCAAGTTTCAACTCTTTTAAGCATTTTGTAGGGTATCGAACTACTTTGAAAAAAAATATCTCAATGATTATCAAATAGACAGCATGAAAATTAAACAATTACTCGCAATTTAGTGGCAGAAATATTAATTATCGCATTACACAGCGTACAGAGGCATCTAGATTAAACTTAGAACGGATAGCCAATAGCAAAATGAAGCGCAAACTTATCTCTAAAGTTGGGATTAAATAGCACAAACTTTTTTTCAAAGTCGGCAGGGTCGTAAGCCTTCATACCAGCATCGAGTCTTAGCAAAAGGAAATCTAAATTGATACGAAAACCCACACCATATGATACAGCTATTTGTTTATAAAACTCATCAAACTTGAACAATCCACCTGGCTGCCCTTCATAGTTTTTGATTGTCCAAATATTACCAGCATCTACAAAGGTGGCAACTTCAAATAGGTCGGTTAGCTTATGCCTAAACTCTGCACTGATATCCAATTTTATATCTCCAATTTGGTTCACAAAGTCCGAGCGCAATGTATCGTTTCGCTGATAGGTACCAGGTCCTAGTGTACGTGTGCTCCATCCTCTCACACTATTAGCACCTCCTCCAAAATATCTCTTCTCGAAGGGAAGCACAATAGAGTTTCCGTAGGGAACCGCAACACCCAACCCAAAATGTATGGCAAGGCTGTTCTTATCGCTAAAGGGATAGGTTTGTGCAAAGTCGAAGTCGGTTTTTATATACTCGGCATAGTTGATGCCAAGAATTTCCTCATACCCATCAGAGTTGGTTTTGCTCCCACCAAGGGCAGTAGCAATGCGAGGTATTAGACCCGCCAAATCTATACCTGCACGAATTCGGTAAGGGTTTTTTGGTTTATTTCGCAATCCCGAGTTGGTATACAAAAAGCTATATCCTGTACGTGCAATTAATTGATCTTTGTAGCTTTCACGCAATATAGCGTTGCTATCGTCGCTCAAATACTCATCGATAAAAAATTGAGATTTCCATGGCATTCGCACATAGTTTATATCGAGTGGCTCAACTGTATTTATGAGTCTCCAATCCATACCCGACCACTGCAACCTAGAGGATAGATTGAAGAATTGACGCAAATATTCGGGTCGTTTTTGAAAGTTGATACCTACCGAAAACTCTGTTGAAGCTGATGGCTGCGCTTTTAAGCTCTGCAATAGCCAAGGAAGAATGAGTTGGGGAATAGATAGAAATGTTTCGGCACCATACTCATAGTAGTTTTGATCTATCAAGTTGTAAGAATCGTCGACGCCACCAGACGAAATAAACTCGTAGGCTCCATTCAATCTAATACGCAAACGCTCTGCTCCTTTAAATATATTGCGATGCTCGTAAGTAATATTTGCCGCAACCCCCAAATCTCCAGCCGAGTTAGTACCATCGATACCAAACTGCATCCAGTGGAGGTTTCCAGGAGATATAAATATACGAGAGTCAAGGAAGTTGGAGTCGTTACGAACCACAGGAAACAAGTTTACATTGGTTTGGCTCACTGCTCCCAATCCATTCAACGATGTGTAGGTGCGGTCGACAGCCCTATCGGCATACATTCTATTTCTACGCAAAAATGTGTTGTAGTAAATAGCACTAGGTCTCAAAAACCTGTTTTTTTCTTGAACAATGGTTATGTCCTTGTATGTTATAGTGTCTAATGTATTGCCTTTGGCACTCTGCTCCAATTTCGCGTTATCAACACCGTTTATAACAGTTGTGTTGCCCATATAATATCGCTGATGCAGGGTGCTGTCAGTGGGGTTGAGCAAGCTTACTGTTAAGTCTACCTGATGTGTGCCTACAGTAGTGTCGGCCAGAAACTGAAAATTGTCTTTAGAGAAATCATAATACCCCCTGTTTCTCAATTGGCGAGCCATTTCGATGCGTCCCTCCTCTAAAACACTCAAATCGAACACATCTTCCTCTTCTATAAAGTTGAGTTTCTTATCATCTGTAAGAATCTTTAAAATTGTTGTGTCATTTATTGCATCGGTATAGGTGAGTATACGGTATGGGTCGTTGCCATCAATATCGTATATAACATTAACCTTCTTGTCTTGTATATTCAATAGAGTATCAACAGTTGCATTTAGATAACCCCTGTTGTTTAACTCTAGTTTTATCTGCTCCGATGAAATAGAGGTCAGTCGTTCGCTATAGAGCACAGGTTTCTCGCCATATTTGCGAAAGAATCTGTTGAGCCAAGTAGAGTCGTTGGGAGCAATATTGTAAAAATGGAGTTTATATTTGCCTATTAGCGGCATAGAAGCATTTGCCTCTTGTCTTAAAAAAGGTTCTAGTTCGGAAGCTTTCACAGATTTGGTATCTGTATCTATTTGAACTTTATTCAATAGATAACTTCCTTCGGGTACTCGCTTGGTTGCATCGCAAGCAGTAAGCACTACAATAAAAAGCAAATAATATATATATTTCTTCATCCCTAAAAACTCTACTTTTTTTTACTAAAGTATTAATGCAAAGCAAACTAGCGCAAAATCGACCTCTTCTACTTTGACAGTTGTACAAAACTAGTAATTTTTTTTGTGAATGATAATATTATTGTGCAAATGAAATAGGTAAACTTCTAAATAGGCAGTTTCAGAAAACGTCTTGTTTCTTAATTTTTCATTTAAAACTACTGGCAAACTCTTTGATTTTTATTTTTAAATCTCAGAGAGTTTGTTTTATCTTTTTATTTGCACAAAAAACAGTGTT
>DUVZ01000274.1 GCA_012840785.1 Bacteroidales bacterium | reverse complement strand
TGGGCTCCATTTGTGGGCACATTTATTGCACGTATCTCTAAAGGGAGAACCATTCGTCAATTGGCTTTAGGGGGACTCACCCTACCCACCATTGTGATTACACTTTCGATGACAATATTGGGTGCATCAGGTGTGAAACTAAATGAGTTAAACAATGGGGCTATTGCAAAAGCAATAGATAGCGACATTGCAATATCGCTGTTCGAGATGTTTAGATACCTCACCGAATCAAACATTCTGCAAATGGCACTATCAATTGTTGCCGTAATAGCTGTTATGATATTTTTTGTAACTAGTAGCGATAGTGGTTCGCTTGTAGTGTGTAGTTTAACTAGTAGTGGAAAATCTACTGTACCCAAAATACAAAGAATATTTTGGGCATTTCTAGAGGGAACTATCGCTATTTCTATACTATTGATTGGTGGAGAAGCAGCACTTACAACGCTTCAGTCTGCTGTTATTATTTTGGGACTTCCATTCTCTATCATTCTTCTGATAATTATATTCTCGTTGGCAAAAGAGCTTCAGCATAGCTATAAAAAATATAGCCACAATCAGAATATTAAATTAAAACGACGACTGGACAAGATTAACAAAGACTCTAAATTTGAATAGCTTATAAAAAGCTAATTACATAAATGAATAATATAAAGGCGGGAAAGTTTAAGACTTCTCGCCTTTACTCTTTTTAGTGATGCACTCTATACTATCTATATTACACACACAATTTTCAGTTACACTACCAATTTGAGATATCGAGCTTCAAAAACAAAGCAGAAAAAACAGCTTCTGCAAAACCTCAAAATAGAATAAATATACAAGAAAAAACATAATATGCTTTTACATCTGCGAAACTATATTTAGGTTTGAGTGTTATATTATTTAAGCGTGCTTAAAAACAATTTAAAACAAACAAGACTAAATGCATAATGCATTAAACATAAACAGGTTACATGTATCGTATCAAGATACTGAGGCTCTTTGCAATATTTCACTGTCGGTTGACAAGGGAAAAATTGTGGGGATTGTAGGTCCCAACGGTGCCGGGAAGTCTACGCTCATAAAAGCCATTTTGGGTTTAACTCCAATTGATTCGGGTAGCATTGAGATATATGGGCAAACATTGAATGAGATGAGAAAAAGAGTTGCTTATGTGCCCCAACGTGCCAATATTGATTGGAACTTCCCCATTATTGTAAAGAAAACAGTGCTTTTGGGAACCTATCCTAGACTGGGCATTTTTAAGCGTCCTAAAAGAAAAGATAGAGAGTGGGCAATGGAATGCCTGCAAAAAAGTGGGCATGGAGGAGTATGCTCACCGGCAAATAGGTGAACTATCGGGGGGAGAGCAGCAGCGAGTATTTGTAGCCAGGGCTTTGGCTCAAAAAGCCGATTGTTATTTTTTGGACGAACCGTTTATTGGCATTGATGCTACTAGTGAGAATATAATTATCAACATATTGAGAGAACTACGCAACGAAGGTAAAACAATATTTGTGGTGCACCACGACTTGACAAAGGTAGAGGGGCTTTTCGATGATATTATCCTTATCAACAAAGAGTTGATAGGCTGTGGACCAGTGAATCAGATTTTCGTACCAAAACTTGTGGAGGAAGCTTATGACACTTCTTTATCGGTGCTTAAAAGTTTGGGAGGGGTTAGCTAATGGATTTTTTTCAAGACGTATTGGTTTATGCTTTCCTGCAAAAAGCACTCATTACATCGGTAGTAGTAGGAATTATTTGTGGTGTAATTGGTAGTTTTATTATACTTAGAGGAATGGCTCTGATGGGCGATGCCATAGCTCATGCTATACTGCCAGGAGTAGCCATCTCATACATGTTGGGGGTGAATTACTTTTATGGTGCTGTGGTTGTAGGTGTGCTTACCGCTTTGGGTATTGGGGTAATTAGCGATAAGAGCCGTATCAAAAGTGATGCAGCTATTGGAATTGTTTTTTCTGCGGCATTTGCTTTAGGGGTTATTCTTATTACTAAGGCAAAGAGTGCCATCGATCTTACTCAGATACTCTTTGGCAATGTACTCTATGTTAGCACAGTGGATATGTGGCTTACAGTTATTATCGGCATTATATTGCTGCTGATAGTGACTCTGTTTTTCAAAGAATTGCTTATCTCTAGTTTTGATGAGACTATAGCAAAAGTGTATGGGCTGAAAACACGTTTTATACACTATGGAATAATGGTGTTGTTGACATTGGTTACGGTTGCTTCGTTGCAAACAGTGGGTGTGATACTTGTGGTATCGTTATTAATTACCCCTGCATCTACAGCATACCTGCTCACCAATCGATTGTCTACAATGATTGTGTTGTCGGCTTTCTTTGGTGCACTTTCGTCGGTTATTGGTATATACTTTAGCTATGTTTATAATTTACCTCCAGGACCTGTTATAGCATTAGCTGCAACAGCAATATTCTTACTAGCATTAATCTTCTCGCCCAAACAGGGATTGCTATGGCAAAAAGTAAAGAAACAAGCGACAAACAGATAAGAGTGATAAGTTGAAAATGCAAAGTGCAAAATGAACTTACACCACTAATTATACATCTTAAAAACAAGACAGAAATGAAATATATTTACAGATATAGCATTGTTGCAACTATCTTACTAATACTATTGGCAGCATGCGGACAAAACAAAAAAAGTGACAGCAACCGAGATAATAATGAACCTCTAGAGGT
>DUVZ01000273.1 GCA_012840785.1 Bacteroidales bacterium | reverse complement strand
TTGAACATAGTAGAGGTGAAAAATTCGAATATCAAGCATGGTAGATATTACCTTAGAAATGATTGGATAAAAATTGAAGAGATATCAGCAAAGGATTTAAAGCAAATGGTCTTAGACATTCGCAAGCACCTACTCTATTCACCCGATGAAGTTGTTTTTTTCAATTTAGATGAAATGAATATTAAAAGATATGGCAATGAAGAATCTTTTTTCAAAAAAGTGGCTCATCACTTTTAGCATCTTTAGTATTGTTACTATTGCTATAGGCATAGCTTTAGCTTGTGCTGGCGGCGATTTGTATGTTTGGAAATCGTCGAGTTTCTCACCCGAAGCAAGCATAGATAAAGGGTATACACCTTTTTTCTACGACCCCTACAATCATTTCCATGAAATTGGATTCGATAGTGAGCACACCACCCGATTCAGTGAAAATATAATTGATGATTGGTATGGTTTTTTGAATGGAAAAATAGCACAAGAAAATATAGATCTGCTACTCTTATCAGACGAAAGCAACAACGAGGTAGAAAAACTTTACGACTACTTTGCAAAAAGAAGTGCAAGTGATGTGGTGCAGAAATGGAACAAGCTTGCCGACTTGAATGATTGGCGTGTGAGAGCATTTGTAGAGTTTGCATACATAGCCAAACAAATAGACTTATTTGCAGCACCAGTAAGAGATGAGAACGCATATTGGATATACAAGTCGGCACGAACTAAGAGGGACGGAGTTCCTCGTCTTATTATTAATGAATTAGCAGAAAGATACAACACTACATCTGACCCGTTTCTAAAAAACCGATACTGGTTTCAAAATATAAAAGCACTCTTTTATACCAATCTACGGGAAGAGTTTGAAGAGTTTTTTGAAACGACAAAGCAACAAGAACCTCAAAACACACTCTACTATAGAGCATTGGGCTATTTAGCTGGCTTTAAGTATGAACAGAAAAACTATAAGGAAGCAAATATTATCTATGCCGACATATTCAACAAAGTGCCTGCAATGCGAACTGTAGCAACCAATTCGTTCCATTTGGAGAGCGAAGACGTATGGTTGGAAAATATAGCATTGCCAAAGACTACAGACGAGAAAATTGCTCTGTGGACAATATTGGGATATCTGAAAGATGAAGAGCGTGCTATAACTGAAATATACAAACTTGACCCCAAAAGCAAACACATTGATTTGCTGCTAACAAGGGTGATTAATAAACATGAATTAAACGCAGAGAATGGGCTATTTGCAACAGATGTTGGTTCAAATAAATTGGTTGATGAACATAGTTTGAAGATGATAACAACCATTGCAGCCGAGAACAAAGTATCGAACCCTTATCTGTGGCACTCGGCTATTGGATATATCTATACTTGGGAAGGAAGATACGATGTTGCTAACAACTATTTTGATGAAGCAGAAAAAACACTTCCCAATGCAAAACCATTGGCAGGCCACCAACTGAGATTACTGAGATTGCTAAACGAGATAAAAGCAATAAAGACAGTGAAAGACAACAATGTAGAAAAGCTAACCGGTGAACTTGCCTGGTTATACAATATGAAGGAGCATGCTCCTGAAAACCTTAGATATAAATACGCTATTAGAGAAAGCAAGGAGTATTTTGCAACACTATACGCAAAACAGAACAATCTTCTCTATGCTGAATTGCTAAAACATGTGGATGCATTTTATATGTATCCGAAAAACATTGATAGCAT
>DUVZ01000027.1 GCA_012840785.1 Bacteroidales bacterium | reverse complement strand
TGTTGATAAGTATGTTTGCATGGGTGTTGCGCTTTGCGCTGCTAGGCCTTGGCGATCCAGGTGGCGGTGTGTGGATGCTTATCTTGTCGATGGTGGTATATGGAGTTGCATTCGATTTTTTCAATATATCGGGTTCGCTTTTTGTAGAGCAAGAGACAGGTCCCTCTATCCGTTCTAGTGCACAAGGGTTATTTATGATTATGACCAATGGCTTTGGTGCTTTTATTGGTTCTTATGTTGCAGGTTTTGTAGTTGATAAAGTATCATGGCCAAATGCTTGGTTTGTATTTACTGCTTACTCTGTAGTGGTGATGATATTATTTGCTATCTTATTTAAATATAAGCACAACCCTGAAGAGGTAAAACGTCAGTTGGCTAAGTAAAAAGATTAACATAGAGCCTATCCAATATCTGATGTCTCATACACAAAATATTGGATAGGCTCCCTTTTTATGCTGTCTTTGCACTTTTTTCAACATTTCTACCGTGGTAGACAACTTTTTCTAACTTCTGTGAGATTTCTTACACCGGGGAAATTGATTTTCGCAGTTTTCTCTCTTTTTCTACCATCGTAGAAATGTTTTGCGAACAAATTATGAGATTTCTACTGTGGTAGAAATGTTTTGCGAACTTTTTTTGGCATTTCTATCGTGGTGAACTTTTTTTGCAAACTTTTTTTGCAATTTCTACCGTGTTGGAAATGTTTTGCGAAGTATTTTTACATTTCTACCACCGTAGAATTCTTTTGCGAACTTTTTTAAAGATTTCTACTGTGGTGATTTTGTTTTGCGTACAAATTTTGAAGTTTTTACGAGGATGGAGCATTTTTTCAAACTTTTCTCAACACTTCTACCGTGGTAGAAAAAGCTACGGGACTTCGAAAAAACTTTCTACCGCGGTGGAAATTCATGTTGCACTCCGAAAAACATTTCTTTTGCGATAGATAATTGTTTTACACTTCGAAAAAGCTTTCTACAGAGGTGGATGATGCTTTTGCACTTTGAAAAAGCTTTCTACCGCGGTGGATGATACTTTTGCACTTCGAAATAACTTTCCACCATGGTAGATGACGCTTTGGGGCTTTGAAATAGCTTTCTACCATGGTAGATGGTTCTTTTGCACTTTGAAAAACTTTTCTACTGCAGTAGATGGTCTTTATATACTTCTAAAATATTTTCTACAAGGGGGATTAATAAAAAGACACTTCATTTTTATTTTAAACACGTTTTATCTCTTTGCTATATTAAAATAACTGGGTTGTTTCGCTATTTTCAATTAAACTTATAGGTGTTGCGTGAAAGATCAGGGACTATTTAAATATATAAAGGGCAAAAGTTTTAAGTAACTTTTGCCCTTTATATTTAATGAATTGTGTTTACTTGAAACACTCTATCGATATCTACTTACTCTTCCACTGTTTCTTCTACAGCTTCTTCTACTTCTGTAGGTAGCATGCTTATTACAACTTCGTTCTCTTGCGATATCAACTCATCCACAAACGCTTTTACATCGTCCATTGTTATTGAGTTTAATATTGTCAAGTAGTCAGAATAGTTGTTCTCGTTGTAGAAGTAGTATGTGTCTAATGTACCAAGCCAGTAGCTGTTTTGCTTTATGCTTTCGCTATGTTTCTTGTTCATAAACTCTACTACCTTATTGAAATCCGCTTCACGAGGTCCGTTTACAGCAATGTCTTTCAACTCTCTGTGAATAATTTCATTTAGATACTCCATCTTAGCTGGGTCTGTATCATACATGATTTGTAAAACTGTTTGACCTTCAGGGTAGCGTGAAATGCTTCCACCTGAATAAACACCATAAGTTCCACCTTCGTCTTCACGAACTTTCTCTGTGTATACTATATTTAGGATTTGATCGAAGATGCTCATTGTTATTAAATTTCTTTGAGTTCTTTCAATTTTTCCTGAGAATACGTTCAATACTGATGCTTTAGGATTTTGCATCTCTTTTTGGAAGATGTTTGTATGCATACCTTTTCTTATATCCATTGGAACACGCAAGAACTCTCCTTCAACAGCTTCTCCTGGTAGAGATGCTAGGTAGGTAAGTACTGCAGGTTTTATAGCCTCTTGGTCGATGTTGCCTACAAATGTAAATACAAAGCTTCCTGGATTCAAGAATATCTGTTTATACATCTTCATGATTTGATCATAATCGATATTTTTCAAATCTTTTTCTTTGAGGCGACCTACTAGTGGATTCTCTCCATATAGTGTATGGGTAATAGTGTCGCTAAAAGCAGTCATTGGTTCAGCTTCTGCATTTTTTAGTGCAGATTGCATTCTTTGAATATATGAATCAAAAGCATCTTGATCTTGGCGTGGAGCAGTAAAGTATAGATATACTAGCTGCAACATTGTTTCAAAATCTTTGATAGATGATGTACCACTAAATCCTTGTGATGTTAAGCCTACTATTGGTTTAGCCGATGCTGTTTTTCCTGCCATTGCTTTGCGCAGATTAACTGTGCTAAAGTTGCCAACACCACCCAATGCCATAATGTCGCTTATCATTTTTGCATTTAATGGATCTTGCATTGCATATTGCGAGTATCCACCAATGCTTGAAGCAGTCATCATTATTTGGTCGTCTTTAAAATCTGTCTCTTTCAACACAACTCTCATACCATTCGATAGTGTCCAAACAGTTGCGTCTAACTCTTCGTTAGCTTCAACATTTGCTATCTCTCCTTGTGCAGGAGGTGTAACTATTAGAGGCTCGTCAGAAACTTCTTCAATATATGCTTCTATCTCTTCTGCTTTTGTTTGTTCTACAAGAGCTAAAACTTCCTCTACTGTTGGATATACTAAACCTTCTTTTTCTGGACCCGAAATTGCAATAACCATATTTCTATCCTGAATCATTTGAGCAACAGATTGATTAATAACCTCTAATGGTATATTAGGAGCAATCATATTTATCATGTTGTACTCATATTCGATTCCTGGGAAAGGTTCGTTGTTGGTAAAACTACTTACATACTCTTGAGAGTAAACACGATTAAGTTGTTTGTCTCTGTTGTTGTATGAGTTTTCGTATCTCTTAATTGTGTTTTCGCGAGCTCTCTCGTATTCAGACTCTGTAAAACCAAATCTTCTCATGCGCTCAGTTTCGCGAATCATTGCTGCCAAAGCATCCTTTATTTTGTCGTCAGCCGATGCTGATGCTACTGTCCAAGCATCTTTTGTTTTTGCTACAAAAAAGTCGCCGTCATAAGCATAAGCACCCAAGAAAGGAGCATTTGGTTTTTGAGTAATCTCTTCGAAGCGATCATTTATCATACTAGAAGCTACACCTTTAATATAGTTCAACACAAGTCCTGCCTGCGATAGTTTAATCTCGTCGGGTAGAGGGTCGTGTTTGTAGAACATCATTAAGCTAGTGTTGGTAGCTTCTTTGTCTGTAGCAATAGAAACAATTGTCTCTTCGTTGTCTGGTACAGGAAAGTAAACACGCTCAGCTGCGTTAGGGTCTAGTTCAATTTTAGAGAACAGTTCTATTACTTTCTCTTCTACTTTGTCTGCATCAATATCGCCAACAATTATGATACCTTGTAGGTCTGGGCGATACCATTTTTCGTAGTAGTCGCGAATCTCTTGGTGTTTGAAGTTGTTGATAACATCAATACTTCCAATAGGCAAGCGGTTTGCATATTTGCTGTCTTTAAAAAGTACAGGGAGCATTTTTTCCCAAATGCGCTGCTGCGAACCACCTCTGGTTCTCCACTCTTCTCTAATTACTCCACGTTCGCTTTCTATCTCATCTCCTTCTAGTGCAATTTCATTTGCCCAGTCGTGAAGAATTAAGAGTGCAGAGTCGAGGATGCCTTCGCGTACTACAGGTACGTTTGACAGGAAGTAAACAGTTTCGTCAAACGATGTGTAAGCATTTACGTTTTCTCCAAATTTCACACCGTTTTCTTCCAGATAGTTAAGCATCTCTTTCCCCGGAAAGTTGGTTGTGCCATTAAAAGCCATATGCTCTAAGAAGTGAGCCAATCCTGCTTGAGAATCTTCTTCTTGCATCGAACCTACTTTTTGAGCGATGTAGAAATCGGCTCTGTTTTCGGGGAGTTTGTTGTGACGAATAAAGTAGGTCAATCCATTGTCTAGCACGCCGTATCGAACGGCTGGGTCCATAGGTTGTGGTGGGTTTTGTTGAGCGAAAACTGTTAAGCTAATAACTAGTACCGCTAATGTTGATAGTATTTTTCTCATCGTATTTAATGATTTTGTTGAATATTTGGTTTTAGATTCTTTCTAAAACTATTTTAATTAAGTCTTCTATTGATCCTTGGTAATCAGCATTAGATTCTAATGCTACTCTGTTGGCTATGATTGAACAAACTGTCATTGCTTTATGTCCCATCATTTTACCTAAACCTGCAAGTGCAGAACTTTCCATTTCGTAGTTGGTTATAGAGTGATCGTCAAAACGGAACGACTCTATTTTAGAGTTTAGTTTTGGATCAGCAAGAGGCAATCTCACATGTCTGCCTTGTGGTCCATAAAATCCGATAGCAGATATGGTAACTCCTTTTATCATGTCGTGACCAATACGCTCTACTAAATCCTCATCCGAGCTTACCACATAGGGCGAACAGTGAAGAGGTGACCAATCTACATGTTTTTTGAATGATTCTTCAAAGTCTTTCTCTCTTACTTTATCAGAGCCATCGTAGTAGTGAATAACTCCGTCAAAACCAATTGATTTTTCTGCAACTACAAAAGAACCTACCGGACAATGTGGTTGCATGCCACCCGATGTGCCAACGCGAACTATTGTAAGTTGTTTGAAATCTTTTTTTATTTCACGGGTCTCAAAATCTACATTTGCCAATGCATCTAGTTCGGTTACAACTATATCAATATTGTCTGTGCCAATGCCGTGAGACATGGCTGTTATTCTTTTTCCTTTATACATACCTGTTACGGTATGAAACTCTCTGCTCTGTACATCGCATTCGATAGAATCGAAAAACGAAGCTGTTAGGGTTACCCGTCCAGGGTCGCCCATAACTATAATTTTATCTGCTAGTTGATCAGGTTTGATATGTAAATGGAATACACTTCCATCCGAATTAATAATTAATTCTGAATCAGGTATTATTCTCATAGTAGTTTGCTTTAGTTTTTATTATTTCTTAGGTCCAATTTTCTGAGAATCTGTTTGTGGTTTCGAGATTGAATCGCGCATATCTGTATCAGATTGGATATTCTTCATTCTGTAGTAATCCATAATTCCCATATTGCCCGATCTAAATGCTTCTGCCATTGCCATTGGGATTTCGGCTTCTGCTTCAATTACTTTTGCACGAGCTTCTTGTGCTTTTGCCTTCATCTCTTGCTCTAAAGCAATAGCCATAGCGCGACGCTCTTCGGCACGTGCTTGAGCAATATTCTTGTCGGCTTGCGCTTGGTCTATTTGTAAAACAGCTCCAATGTTTTTACCTATATCGATATCGGCAATATCAATTGATAGGATTTCGAATGCTGTACCAGCATCTAGTCCTTTTTTCAAAACTAGTTTTGAAATAGAATCGGGATTTTCGAGTACTGATTTATGTGAAGCCGCCGAGCCAATAGAAGATACAATACCTTCACCCACGCGGGCTAGAATGGTCTCTTCGCCTGCACCACCAACCAATTGCTTAATGTTGGCACGAACTGTTACTCGGGCTTTAGCTATCAACTGAATACCATCGATAGCAACAGCAGTTACAGGAGGGGTATCAATTACTTTTGGGTTTACTGACATTTGTACTGCTTGCAATACATCTCTACCTGCAAGGTCGATAGCTGTAGCCATTTGAAACGATAGGTCGATATTGGCTTTTGATGCCGAAACTAGTGCGTGAACTACCTCTTCAACATGTCCACCAGCTAAAAAGTGTGCCTCTAGGTTGTCGCGTGTCACATCTTTGAGTCCTGCTTTGTGTGCTTCAATCATTGCATATACAACTATGCGTGGCGGAACACGACGCAGTCGCATCAAAAATAGTTGAACCAGCGAAATATGTACTCCTGCCGACAGTGCGTTTATCCATAAGAAAAACGGAACGTAGTAGAAGAAGATAATTATTATGAACAGAACAGCTGCCATAATCATTAAAATAGTAAATTCCATAATATTTGTTTTTAGTGTTTATTTAATTGCTTTTTGCTTCTATGCTTTTAATCTATTTGGCTCTCTTTTTTTGAAACAAGAATATTTGACCAATCTACTTTGTTTACTACTACCACCGTGTCTTCATCAATCATTTGCCCATCTATCGATTTTGCCTCTACAGTTAAATCATTGATAAAAACTTTTCCTATTGGGTTTAAACGAGACTGAGTGATACCTTCGTCTCCGATATTTATTTTTTTCAAGTCAGAGTTGTCTACTTTTGAATCGATATTTGTATTAAGGGAGATGCGCCTTAGCGACTTTGATTTAATAAAGTAGATAAAGCTCCCCATTATTAATAGTGCTGAGATAATAAGTGTTAAGTTGCCTGCCATTGTCCCTATATACATGTAGGCATAAGCAATACCTCCTACCAAGAAGATAAAACCAGCTATACCTGAAATAGTAATTCCAGGCAGGAGAAATATTTCTGCTAACAAAAATATTATTCCTAAAAGGACAACAAGTGTAACAATTATTAAATTGAATGTCATATTATATTATTTGGAAGCGTTAATGTGTTTTATCTCTTCATTTCGTGCCATTACTTTCGTAACTTTATATTGATCGTATAGTTGAGCAACAGTTTTTTCTAGTAACAGAATTTCTGTAGTTAGTGACGACCTGTTGCTTGATGGTGCGGCTGAGTATTGAGCACGTTTTATGGCTAACTCTTTTTCTGCCTCTTCAAGTTGTCTTTCAAATTCAAGTGCATCTATAAAATACTCTCTAGCGCTAAAGCTACTAAAATCAGAGAGGTGATAATAGGTGAAGTCGTTATTAATAACAAACTCGAAGTCTTGTTGTTTGCTCTCTTCAATACTATTTATGGTTCTAGCCTTATTTAAGAGGTTAGAATAATCTAAACCTTCTCTCCAGCTATCTTTTATGTTGTTTATCTTGGCTCTATTTTCTAGTTGCTCCTCATCTTCTGTGAGCACTAGGCGCACTTCTTGGTTAGGAATAAAAGTGTATACACAAACCTTATCTTCGGGTTGGTATCTATCACTAGCAAACCAACCTATACCTTTTTGTTCGTCAATCACCATCATATAGTCGTTGAAAGGTGAGTTGAAGGGCATATTTAGCTGGTTGGGGTTGAGGTATGTATCTGAATATAGATTGTAGCGAGATACAAACAAATCGTAACCTCCAATAGTTTCGTGCCCTTTACTAGCAAAGTAAATAGTTAAACCGTCGGATAAAATAAATGGGTAGGCTTGATCTTCAGCAGTGGTAATAGGAGAGGGTAGCATCTTTTCGTTGCCAAAGTTCTCTAGCATCTCCTCCATTGTGTAGAGTGTGCTACCTTGTTGGGTGGCTGGGCGAGAAAAATAAACCTTAGTTTTTCTTTCGTTCATATAAACAACTGAGTTGTTTTCATTCTCTCTATTATTAAAAAAATCGTGAGCCCATTGAATCGAACCTCCGCTAGCACTTAAATTATATACACTTAAAAAATTATCTTTAGATACAACTACACTATCTATAATCTGAATGTCTTCGGTACGACTAACCATACGTTTTAGTCGGTCTGCATAATCACGTTCTTCTTCTAGAAGAGCCAGTGCGTCTTTGTCACGCCTTCTTACGCGTTCATAGTCAGAAAACTCCTTTTCTGCAGCATTAAATTTATATTGCAAAGCGTACAGACGGCCTAGATAGAGAGTAGCATCGTGATAACGCCTACTTTTTGCTTGTGTCAATGATTTTTCAGCAGTTGTTAAATCTCCAGTATATAGCGATGCCCTTCCAAGCCAATAGTTTATGTAGGCATCAGTGGGTTTTTCTATCAACTCAATTTCTAAAAGTTCTTTTGCTTGGCTATATTTGCCTTGGTCATATAGTGTTTGTGCCTCTTCCGATACTTGACTTAAAAGCAAAGTAGGAAAAAGGAAAAACATCAGAAAGGTTATTTTATATAGTTTCATCGTTAATTCACTAAGTTCTAATTCTCAAAGATAATAATATACTTTTTATATATTGCTATAATTCTCTTAAATATCGTGTATATGACAGCTAAAGTGATTGTTCGTTTAATTGCTTTTAGAATCATGTTATTGTAATAGTTGATATGAGTAGATAAAATATGTCAATAAAACAGACTGTTAGCTATACAAAATGATTTAAATAGGGTGGGTTGATTAACCATATTTATTTCGATTTTATGAATTACATCTGTGTTACTTTTAGATGATTCGTAAAACTATCAACCCTTTTTTTCTTATATTTGCACCCTCAAACAACAATAAAAACTATGGACGAAAAAATAATCATTCTCGACTTCGGCTCTCAAACCACTCAACTTATTGGACGTAGAATACGTGAACTCAACACATATAGTGAGATAGTACCATACAATAAATTTCCATATGGGGATGATACTGTAAAGGGAGTAATCTTGTCGGATAGTCCATATTCGGTTTTTGATGCCGATGCTTTCAAAATAGATTTGTCTGAAATAAGAGATAAATACCCAGTTTTAGCTATAGGCTATGGGGCACAATATATTGCAAAACTTGAAGGTGCTACAATAAAACAAACAGGCCCTCGAGTATATGGCAAAGCAGAGTTAACTGTTTCTGCTGAAGATGAATTGTTTGACGGTCTTATTGACACTTCTGCAGCTTGGTTCTCTTTTGGTGAAACCATTTCGAGTTTACCTAAAAACCTGAATTGTGTTGCATCAACTAAAGATGATGAGTTTAGTGCTTATCGTATTGAAGATGAGCTAACATGGGGTGTTCAGTTTCATCCCGAAGTAACAGATACTGAAGTTGGAGTAAAGTTGCTTTCAAATTTTTTAGATATATGTGAGTGTAAAAGAGATTGGACTCCAGCCTCATTTGTAAAATCAACAGTGAGCAACTTGAAGCAAGAGTTGGGTGACGATAAAGTTATTTTAGCTCTTTCTGGTGGGGTAGATTCGTCTGTTGCTGCAGTGTTACTTCATAAAGCTATTGGTAAAAATCTAACTTGTGTGTTTGTAGACCATGGTTTGCTTCGTAAAAATGAATTTGAAAATGTTCTTGCCGATTATGAGCATTTGGGTTTAAATGTAATTGGTGTTGACGCTAAAGAACGTTTTTATAAAGAACTAAAAGGAGTAGTAGATCCTGAAGAGAAGAGAAAAATTATTGGTAAAGGGTTTATCGATGTTTTCGATCGGGAGGCTCACAAGCTGAAAGATATTAAGTGGTTGGCTCAAGGTACTATCTATCCAGATATTATAGAGTCTATTTCTGTTACAGGAGCTGTTATCAAGAGTCATCATAATGTAGGTGGATTGCCCGAGAAGATGAATCTAAAGCTTTGCGAGCCTTTGAGTTTACTTTTTAAAGATGAGGTGAGGAAAATAGGTTTAGAGTTGGGAATGAAACCACACCTTATCGATCGCCATCCATTTCCAGGTCCTGGCTTAGGAATTAGAATTCTTGGAGATATCACTCCCGATAAAGTGCGTATAGCACAAGAGGCAGATCATATTTACATATCAAATCTTCGTAGTGCTGGTTTATACAATCAAGTGTGGCAAGCAGGGGCTATCTTATTGCCTGTTCAGTCGGTGGGTGTAACCAATGATGAGCGAACTTATGAAAACACTATTGCACTGCGTGCAGTAACATCAGTTGATGCTCTTACAGCCGATTGGTCGCGACTTCCTTATGAGTTCTTGTCTATTGTGAGCAACGAGATTATCGAGAATGTAAAAGGTGTAAATAGGGTTGTTTACGACATTTCGTCTAAACCACCTGCTACTATTGAGTGGGAGTAGCCTTCTTCTCTGTGTTCAATTCTGGATAAACAATACGTGAATGATAGATTGTTTTCAACTTTTCTATAAAGAGTTTTTTTATTCTGTCTATCTCTTGAAACGTAATGGGAGCTTTATGAAATAGCTTCTCTTCCATTTGCGAATCAATGAGTTTGTTAACCAAGTTGGCAATAGACTCTTCTGTATACTTAGGAAGACTGCGAGAGGCAGCTTCTACAGTGTCAGCCATCATCAGTATAGCCGTTTCTTTAGTAAAAGGGTTTGGTCCCGGATATGAAAAAGCAGCATCGTCTATTTCTTTACCAGGATTGGCATTTTTCCATGAGTTGTAGAAATATTTTGGAGTGCTATTGCCATGATGCGTGGCTATAAAATCGATAATTTGCTGAGGTAGTCCTTCTTTTTTTCCTCTCTTTATACCAAAGCGAACATGGTCGATAATGATACGAGCACTCTCCTCAAAAGGTAGTCCTGCATGGGGGTTCATTCCTACTGCTTGGTTTTCGGTGAAAAATGCGGGGTTTTCAAGTTTTCCTATGTCGTGATAGAGTGCACCAGTTCTAACCAACGATGCGTTAGCTCCAATTTCTATTGCTGCAGCTGCAGCAAGATTGGATACTTGCATTGAGTGTTGGAATGTTCCAGGAGCCTCTTCAGAAAGTTGGCGTAGCAGAGGCTTGTTTATATTTGCCAATTCTACCATACTTACTCCCGATATAAATCCAAATACTTTTTCCACAATATATACTAATAGGTAAGAGAATGTGATAAAGATAAAGTTGATAACAAAAGAGGTTAGAGTAGACCAATTTATCGATGATATTTCACCATCTTGTGCTAGTGAAAATGCAATGTAGACTATTGTATAAGCCGCTAATATAACAAATGAGCTGCGAATTAATTGTGAGCGCTCTGTCAACTCTTTTAAATTGAATATACATACCATTGTAATGGTAACTTGCAATATTATAAACTCTAGCTGCGAAGGGACCATCAGCGAGCTCATTAGAATGGTAACTAAGGTTGCATTTAATGCTGTTCGTGAGTCAATAAATGTACGTATAAGAATAGTGACTATGGCATACGGAATCATGTAAACACTAGGCAGTGAAAACTTTACAACTATAGCTGTTAGAATCACAAACAACGTAATAACAAGTACCATAAAGGTTACATGCTCTCGATTTCGAACCTCTTTTTTTCTGAAAAAGAGTAAATACATATAGAACGATCCCATCAAAATGGCAATCAACAGCAACTCTCCCAATATAATTAAGGCAGATTTGTTAGCTCCTCCTGTATTTCCTTCTATCTTGTTTTCGAGAGATTTTAGTACTCTATACATTTCAGCATTAATAATCTCTCCTTCACCAATAATTCTTTGCCCAACCTTTATCTCATCACCTATTGTTTTTTTTACGCCTTTTATAAGCCCATCTCTTACACTTTCAGATTTGTCAGCATCGTACACTATGTTTTCTACTAAGTACTTATTGAGGTTGACTGCTCTTAACTTGCTTTTTTGGAATGATGATGGGGCTTCATTTATAATTGTTTCGTAGGCATCCTTAGCTGTGCTGAGCGACTTCAACTCTCTAGGTCGGGCTTCTTTATTGTGGCTCAACATTATTGAGCTATTGCCAGTATCCTCTAGTTCTTTTAGCTCGGCACCACTTATTATTCCATTGTCGTATATTTCATCTAGTTTGTCGCTAATATATATTCTATAGGAGTGGTCGAGGTTCTTTAGAATAGGGTCTAAGTTGATATCAGTCCTAAAGTCATCTTTTGCATCTGCTCCGATAATTTTATAATAAGGTGTAAAGAAAGTAAGAGCACTATCTATATCTGCTTGATATTGCTGGGGTGATTTTTCAACAGAAAATGTAATGGGGGCAGTCAACAAGTCATGTCTCCATGGTTCATTTACCTGGTATTGGTCTTTGTATTTAAACCTGCCTTGTCGTGGAAATGCAAAAGTTATAAGTAGTGTTGCAAGGATAAATAGAAAAGGGACATATATCCATGTTTTGATGCGAAGTTTAGGCTTTGATTTCTTCATGTTTTTTATAATTTATCCAATAGAATTGTACACATATAAAAAAACTCAATTGAGAGGGTTTGGTTAAAAACCTTCTCAAAGATAGCTGTTTATATCGTTAAAATGCGATTTTGTCGACAATTTTATCTGTTGCACCAGCACTCTTATATATATAGTTAGTGGCTGCATCACCTGCTATTTCAAGGTCTTCAGGAGATGTAACGAAATCTTTCAATACTTTGTTCAACTCTTTTTCATTAGAGATGGTAAATCCCCCACCCTGTTTTATTAACTCTTTTGCTTCAAGAAACTTTTTGTAGTTTGGACCAAATATAACTGGTATTCCATATACTGCTGCTTCGGGTAAATTGTGAATACCTGCTCCAAAACCTCCTCCAATATAGGCAATCTGACCGTACCTATAGATAGAGGATAGCAGCCCAAAATTGTCGATAATCAAACAATCGTAATTAAGCATAGAAGCATCCTCCTCCTGTGCTTTAGAATATCTAATATAAGGACGTTTCAATTTACTCTCTATCTCTTTTAGATGGGCTTCGTCGATAAGGTGTGGTGCTACAATAATTTTTAAGTAGGCGTGTTTATTGAAGTAGTTTATGAGGAGGTTCTCATCCTCGGGCCATGAGCTTCCTGCTATAAGTACGCTTTGCTTGTTGTTGGATGATACGAACTTTTCGACTACGGGTAATTCTAGAGCATTCTGCTTTATTTTTATTACTCTATCCATTCGCGTGTCACCCATTACTGTTACATTGTCAATACCATACTGTTTGAGTAGTTGTTCCGATTTTTTGTCTTGTACAAATAGCTGTGTATAGTAATGAAGTATTTTTTTGAAAACATTTCCCCATGGCTTGAAGAAAAGTTGATTGGGTCGAAAAATGGCTGAAATCAGATAAACTGGTATCTTTCGTTTATAGAGTTCGTGTATAAAGTTGTACCAAAACTCATACTTCACAAATATAGCTATATCGGGTTGAGCCAAATCTAGAAAGCGTCTCACGTTTTTCTTTTTATCGAAAGGCAAATAGCATACTATATCTACTAATTCGTTGTTTTTTTGCACTTCGTAACCCGAAGGAGAGAAAAATGTCAACAGAATCTTGTAGGTTGGTTTCTTCTCTCTTATTATTTCAATCATAGGTAGCGCCTGCTCATACTCTCCGAGCGAGGCTACATGAAACCAAACATACTTGCTTGAAGCATCAATTTTTGACTCAAGAGTTTCGTATGTGTCTACATGTCCTTCAATCATAAGTTTTACCTTTTTGTGAAAAGGTGCTATTAAGTGAAGGAAAAAGGAGTAAATAGAGATAGCTACGTTATACATGCAAAAAGTTATTCTTTATTGATAGTTTCAATTGCTCTTTGTAATCGCTCAATGGTCTCTTGCTTTCCAATTAGTGCTGTGATATCGAAAATATGTGGACCTTTACTCGCCCCTACAAGTGCTAGTCTGAATGCATTCATTATTTTACCCATATGCAGCTGGTTCGATGCTATCCACTTTTTTACTACAGTCTCTTGGTTTTCGCTTGAGAAATCTGCTATACTCTCAATCACCTCAATTAATTGAGCTATATGTTGTGGAGTATCTTCTTTCCAACGTTTCTTGACTGTTTTTTCATCATACTCTATAGGGGCTTCAAAAAAGAAATTCCCTTGCTCCCACAGGTCTTCGATAAAGTTGGCTCTGTTTTTTACTAGTGCAATTACTTTTTCTGCATACTCTTCGGACGCAGTTACGTTATTTTTTTCTAGTATTGGTCTTAACTGTTTTTCCAAATCCTTATCAGAAGTGAATTGTATGTATTGGTGGTTGAACCATTTTGCTTTTTCATAATCGAATTTTGCTCCGCTTTTGCTACATCTGTCAAAAGAGAACAGATCAATCATTTGGTCAATTGTCATTATCTCTTCGTCATGACCTGGATTCCAACCCAATAGTGCCAGAAAGTTGACAACAGCCTTTGGGAGGTAACCATTTTCACGGTATCCCAATGAAATTTCTTTTGATGTAGGGTCTGTCCATTCTAGTGGAAACACAGGAAATCCAAGGCGGTCGCCATCGCGTTTGCTTAGTTTTCCGTTGCCTTCGGGTTTTAGTAATAGAGGTAGGTGAGCAAATTGCGGCATAGTGTCCTCCCAACCCAAACACTTGTACATCCACACATGAAGTGGGGCAGAGGGCAACCATTCTTCTCCTCTTATCACATGGGTAATGCGCATCAGATGGTCGTCTACTATATTGGCAAGATGGTAAGTAGGCAGTTGGTCTGATGATTTAAAAATCACTTTGTCGTCTAGTATTGAGGAGTTTATTATTACTTCGCCTCTTATTAAATCATTTACAGTGATGTCAATATTTGGGTCTACTTTTATACGAACAACATATGGTGCATCTTTTTCGATAAGCTCTTCTATCTCCTCTTTAGATAGAGAGAGTGAATTGCGCATTTGCATTCGTGTAGATGCATCGTACTGAAAGTTGTTAATCTCTTTGCGTTTGGCATCTAGCTCTTCGGCTGTGTCGTATGCAATATAGGCAGCTTCGGCATTGAGCAGTTTGTTTACATACAATCTGTACATGTCTTTACGTTCCGACTGTCTGTATGGTCCATACTTTCCTCCTGCTGTAGGTCCTTCATCAAAGGGAAGCCCCAGCCAGTTGAAAGCTTCTTCTATATATTCTTCTGCTCCTTCTACAAATCTTTTTGAGTCGGTATCTTCTATACGAAGGATAAACTTTCCCTCTTGTTGTTTTGCAAAAAGGTAATTATATAATGCTGTGCGCACACCACCTATGTGTAGGGGACCTGTCGGGCTCGGTGCAAATCTTACTCTAACTTGATCTTTATTGTTCATTGTAACTATATGTTTTAAGTTGCAAATTTACATAAAAAATGTGTGAAAGTGGAATTTATTGTCGATGATAAGGAGAAATTTGTTCTTAAAAACAGATGGAGTAGTGGCTATTCAGTTTGACGAAAACACTATTTACAAGAATGTTACAAAAAAAGACGCGACTCATTGCCCATATTGAACAGTAAATCTATAATGCTGAGGTTTTCAATAAAAGGACGCTTGTCAGCAAACACTTGGTAGTATGGTCTTGCAACAAATTCTTTATCTGTATTGCGCCAATCTCTTTTGGGGTGAATAGATTCACGTAGATCTGTTGTGTTTTTGTCGACCTCTTGTACAAATTTTGTAGTATAGCTTACGGATGTTTCAATATCGAGAAGAGTGCAAATAAGAGAGCGAAGCTCTTCGTTAAAATCAAAAAGATACGTTGTTGTTTTTTCATAAAAGTGATAAAAGTCATCTCTATAATACTCAAAAAAAGGAGAGGAATTGTAGGCTGATATAATTGCATTCCAATGAAAGTGTTGCCAATTGCCATGGTTGGCAATTTTGATGTCTCTCATTTTCAACTTTTCTCCTTTGGGTTTGTCAACAGGTATGCTAAGGGGCAGCGAGCCGTTTGCCGCTGCAATAATGCAACGGTTGCGATACGACTGTTTTTGATAATTGTCGTCTGTCTCTATTACAACTCTTTTTGCTCGAAAAAGCTTGCTGTAGTATTGAACTGGAGCAAGGTAAAGCGATGATAGGAGTACTGTTTGCATTACTTCTTAGCACTCCTAAATAGTCTGTTCCAACGAATCTTGCCACTAAACCATCCTTTATCTTTCTCAAGCGACAACCATATTAATAGTGGTTTGCCCACTACGTGGTCTTCTGGAACAAAGCCCCATACACGCGAGTCGGCTGAGTTGTGACGATTGTCACCCATCATAAAGTAGTAGTCCATTGTAAATGTATATGAATTGGTTTCTTCTCCATTAATGAACACCTTTCCGTTGCGATACTCAAAATCGTTTCCCTCATAATTTTTTATACAACGGTTGTAGGCAGCTACCTTGTATTCTGTGTCAGTGTTGAAGTTAATAGTAGCGCCTTTCTTGGGTATCCAAAGTGGTCCAAATGAGTCTCTTGTCCAATCTTGCTGATAGTCGAGAGGATAGTACAATCCCGACCTTTTTGGCTCTGTTTCTTTTACAATGCTCCATACAAATGGTTTCGCTTTCATTTCAGAAACCATCTCGTCTGTCATGGGGATGCTGTAGTAGAGTTTTCCTTTTTTATCGCCATTAATTTTTAATCCTAATTGAACCATACTCAAACTATCGGCATTGGCTAAATCTTGTGTACGCTGTCCTGCCATACCGTCATTTGAATAGTCATCTTTATTGATACCTAGTTCTGAGAAAAGTTTTGAAGATATTTCTGTACCATCAGTTTGTATCATGTAATTGTGTTGTGTCATTTTGGGGTTTGGCAATAACTCCCCATCAATATATACAACATCGTCTTTCAACTCAATTGTCTCGCCTGGCAGCCCAATACAGCGTTTTACATAGTTTTCTCTTCTGTCGACTGGACGATAAACAATTTCACCATATCTCCTTTTGTCTGATTTTACGCCCTCGCTTCCGTTTGGGTTGTATGCAGATAGTACATAGTAGTCGACCGACTCCATGTTTGTGGCAACAGTGTCTCCTGTTGGGAAGTTAAATACAACTATATCGTTTCGTTTTACATCGCCAAATCCTTTCAATCGTTTGTACTTCCATTGTGGCTTATCTATGTACGATTTACCACCTACTACAGGCATAGTGTGTTGTGCAAGCGGGAAAGAGAGTGGAGTCATTGGAGAACGAGGTCCATAACTCATTTTACTCACAAAAAGGAAGTCGCCAACTAATAGCGATTTTTCTAGTGATGAGGTAGGGATTTGGTAATTTTGAAAGAAAAAGGTGTTTATAAAGTAAACAGCAATCAATGCAAATACAATGGCATCAATCCACTCTAAAGTTTTACGTAAAATAGGATTTTTGGTTTTCTTCCAAAATGTCCACGGTATAAACTTTGTTACATAGATATCAATTAATAAAAATAGAAACAATAAGAGCCACAAGTTACCAGCCCATACAGTGAAAAGCAACAATGCGGTAGAGGCTACTGCAAACCAAGTCCACTGGCGGCGCGTCGTATTGGATATTCTTTCTTTTAATGTCATAATTGTATGCTAAATATTGATATTTGTCTTTTGTTTTTGAAACTAGAAAGGAAGTAAATCTTCCATCCCTAAAAATCCCTTCTTATGAGCAGTAAACTCAGCCGCTACTACTGCTCCCAATGCAAACCCTTTGCGACTTTTGGCACTGTGTGATAATGTAATTGAATCCACTTCGGATTCATACTTGATGGTATGGATACCAGGAACTTCGCCCTTGCGAAATGCATTTATTCGCAAATCTTCAGTGCTACTCTGTTCGTCTAACTTACACTGGTTTTTACGTTCAATTGCTTGTAATATACCTTCGGCTATTGTAAGAGCAGTTCCGCTAGGAGCATCCAACTTGTGTATGTGGTGAGTTTCGTCAACGTGCACTTCATATTGAGGGAAGTCGTTCATTATATTTGCCAAATACTTGTTTACAGCGAAAAGGATATTCACACCTAGGCTAAAGTTGGAAGCGTAAAAGAATGTTTGTCCATCTTCTTCGCATGCTTTTCTTACCACTTTTATATCGTCGAGCCATCCTGTTGTACCCGATACTACGGGAACGTTAGCAGCAAAAGCTCGTTTATAATTGTTTAAAGCACTTTCAGGAGAAGAAAATTCAATGGTAACATCTGCACTTTTAAACTCATCCGATTCAAACTTCGCCTCTTCGTTCACATCGATAGTGCAAACTATATTATGCCCTCGTTCGCGACATATTTTCTCAATCTCGCGGCCCATTTTTCCGTAACCAATAATTGCTATATTCATTTTCAATGTTTTAGAAGAGCAAAATTAGTAAATAAATAAGTTAAAACAGAAGAGAAGGGGCTAAAATAGTGAACAAAGTTCATTATTAAAGAATTATAACCACCCTTTATCTTTGTACCAAGCTACTGTTTTCTCAACTCCCTCTTCAAGATAAACTTTTGGGGTAAAGTTGAGCTCCTCTTTTAGAGGGGTAATATCACAAACCCAATTTCGTTGTTTCATTATCTTGTATTTATCGCTGTTGAAGGTTACTGGTTTGTTGAGTTGTTCTCCAACTTTTTCAGTAACATGTGCAGCTGCTTTTACTAGGAATAGAGGTATTCTAATTCGGAATACTCTCTTTTTGTTGAGTGCCCTTTGCACTATTCGGTTAAATTCATCGTCTGTATAACCATTGCCATCAGAAACATAATACTCTCTCCGGGTTACCTCTTTATCGATTGCTAAGAAAACGATATCTACTAAATCGCTAATATAGATAAAAGAGAGTAATTGTTTTTTGAATCCAGCACCTATATTTAATCCTTTTTGTACTGCTCTCATAATTATCAGATAGTCTTTATCGCAAGGACCGTATACACCAGTTGGGCGGAGTATTACATACGGAAATCCAGGGGTGCTTTTAAGATAAGTTTCTGCTAATAGTTTACTTTTCCCATAAATTGTATTCGGTTTGGGTATTCGATGAGTCCGCATTGGGCTATAGTTAATTTCATCGCCCACACCAACTGCTCCTAGTGTGCTCATAAATACAAAAGTTTTAGGTACCATATTAGCTTTTACTAATGCATCAACAAAGTTTTTTGTATACCCATAGTTTATCTTCTCAAAATCGTCTTTGTTTAAGGCTTTGGTTATTCCTGCAACATGTACTATAGCATCAAGTTTTCCGTGTTGGTTATCAAAAGCAATTAGCTCTTCAGTTAGCTTGTTTGTGTCGGTATAGTTCAATTCAATAAAGTTGATACGTTCGTCTTGTAACATATCTTTACTGCTGTTTGAGCGAATACCAGCCCAAGTTTCATAGCCCTCTTCAAGAGCTCTTGCTACAATTGCCGAACCAATGAAGCCACTGGCACCTGTGATGAGTATTTTCTTTTGCATGATGATCTATTTATTATAGTGTTTCACAAAAATAACGATAAAAAAGGAAAAGAGACTCGTAATAGGGAAGAAACCACTTTTTGCAGTTAGAATATAGTAGTTCTTCTTGCTTCAATTACAAATCGAATTTAGTGTGTTAGAAAATGGAGTCTGCATTGGCAGATGATCTGAATAGATAATTAAGCTTAGCACGATAGAGATAACTTTTAAACTTTCCCACTCCACTTTAAATTATTCCAGCTAATAAAAGAGGTGTTTAAGCGTAGATAAAAGCGCTTCAATTATTGCAAAAGCCTTTATTTAATGAACAATAGTACTCAGTACACGTTTTCTAAGGAGTTGTGTATTCAACTAAAATGCAATTATAGTAATTGATGATTGATGATTGATAGTAGATAATATTTTGTTACTTTGCATTTATACTAAACTGAAAACTTATGAAAAGGAAGAACAAGTCTGAGCAACCAGCAAGAAAACGAAAGAAAAAAGAGTTGATATCAGAAATAATTCAATTTCTGAATGATAATCCAAATAAACAATATAACTACAAACAGATATCGGCTGCATTAGAAGTGTCGGACGAAGAGAGAAGAACTACTTTGCGTTATGTGTTAGACAAAATGCGCGATGATGAGTTACTGTTGGAGACACAGCGTGGTAAATATAAAGCTAACAACCGAAACCCTGTATTGGAAGGTAGATTTGAACGTAGGAGTAATGGCAAAAATTTCTTTGTGCCAAATGATGACGCTAATATTGTATATATATCCGAGCGCAATGCAATGAACGCTATGAATGGAGATATTGTGCGTATTCAAATGTTTGCAAAACGCAGGCGTACTGAAACTGAGGGTGAGGTAATTGAGATATTGGAACGTGCAGATGCTCGTTTTGTAGGAACACTTCAAGTGCAAAAGGATTTTGGTTTTTTAGTGCTAGACAGTAGAATACTAGCTAATGATATCTTTATTCCAAAAGGAAATCTAAAAGGCGGCAAGACTGGTGATAAAGCTGTAGTGGAAATCGTAGAGTGGCCGGAAAGAGCAAGTAATCCAATTGGAAAAGTTTTGGATGTATTAGGCGAAGCTGGCGACAATACCACAGAAATGCACGCTATATTGGCGCAATATGGCTTGCCTTACGAATACCCTAAGAATGTAGAGGAGGCTGCCGAGAAAATATTGGCTGGTATTACCCCAGAAGAGATTGCGAAGCGTGAGGATATGCGCAATACTTTTACGATGACTATCGACCCTGCTGACGCTAAAGATTTTGATGATGCTTTGTCAATAAAAGAATTGTCGCCAACAACTTGGGAAATAGGTGTGCACATTGCTGATGTGACGCACTATGTAAAACCTGGTGATATTATAGACGAAGAGACACAAAAACGTGCCACTTCTATTTACTTAGTGGATAGAACCATACCTATGCTACCCGAGCGATTGAGCAACGAATTATGCTCGCTCCGCCCCAACGAAGATAAACTATGCTTTTCTGTTATTTTTGAAATGAATGAGAAAGGGCATGTGCTTAAACATCGAATTGCAAAAACAGTTATTAATTCAGATGTGCGCATGGCTTATGAAGATGCACAAAAGATAATTGACACTGAAAAGGGCGATAATAGTAAACAAGTTCTTATAATGAACAATCTAGCAAAACAATTGCGCGAACGCAGATTTGCTAATGGAGCCATTGGCTTTGAGCGCCACGAAGTAAGTTTCAACTTAGATGAAAAAGGGAAACCGCTTGGTGTTTACTTCACTGAGATGAGAGAGGCCAACCATCTTATCGAAGAGTTTATGCTGTTGGCAAATCGTACTGTGGCTGAAGGAGTAGGTAAGGTTGAGGCTAATAAAAAAGCAAAAACATTTGTTTATAGAATTCACGATTTGCCAGATCCTGAAAAGCTGGAAACACTTAATACATTTATCCTGAAATTCGGTCATAAAATAAGAACGTCGGGAAGCAACAAACAGATTGCGCAAAGTTTTAACGCTCTATTTGATGCTGTGAAGGATAGACCTGAAGAAAATTTGGTAGAAACGATTGCTATCAAAACTATGGCTAAGGCTGTTTATACCACCAGGAATGTTGGGCACTACGGATTGGCTTTCGATTACTATACGCACTTCACATCACCTATTCGTCGTTATCCTGATATGATGGTGCATCGCTTATTGAGTGCCTATATGGATAATAAAAAGAGTGCTGACCAAGAAGAGATTGAAGCTCTTTGTTTACATAGCTCCGATATGGAGTTGGTAGCTACACGTGCAGAGCGTGACTCTATTAAATACAAACAAGTTGAGTTTATGGCTGACAAGATTGGACAAGTATTCGATGGTGTTATTTCGGGTGTAACCGAATGGGGTGTCTATGTGGAAGTAAAAGAGAACAAATGCGAGGGAATGATTCCAATCAGAGAGTTGGATGACGATTTCTATGAATTGGATGAAAAGAACTATCGCTTGATAGGTCGTCGCACCAAACGTGAATATCGTTTAGGACAAGAGTTGCAGATAGAGGTTGCACGCGCCAACCTAGAGCGTAAGCAATTGGATTTTGTTTTGGCTAATTAAAAATGGATCATTAATAATATAATTAAAGCTAAACATTGAGTTACTTAATTGTAATTGGTGTTTAGCTTTGTTGTTGAATTATATCTGAAATCACCACCTCATAAATCCTCCAATACTAATCAACCCCTTGTGTCCGTAGCCCAACTGACCGGTAAGGCCATAGAAAGCCCAAGAAGGCTACCCATACGGAAGTTCTCTTTTTGGATATACTCATATCCCACTTGAGGACTGAAGAAAAACCAACCCTCTTTGTTTGTCTGTTTGATCTTTGTTGTAATCCACTCATAAGGAGGATGAGGATTTATATAGCCATCAGTTTTTGTACCCGACACTTTTTCATGGTCATACACTATATTAACTCCCAGTTTAAGACGAGGTTTTATATATCGATTGTATTCAATCATAAATGCTCCCGTATATTTGGCACTGAGACCATCAAGGTCTCTGCCCCAATTGTCCATTCGATGAAGCGATACAGGTGAATACATCACTTTTATCTCGTTTTTTTGAGCAAAAGTAGCAACTGACAATAAACAGAATAATAAGAGAGAGAGCCATTTTTGCATTTTCATAATGCCTAATTTATAAGGTAATTATTATTTAAATATCTGCTAATTTATTTAAGTATCAAATGTAGATCTAAAATTTAATTACCCCCCCAGCTTGGTTAATTAGAGTTAACTTATAAAAAATATTTTGTTGCCGTGTTTTTATCCTCAAAGCAAGAGATTCCAAATTAATGTATTAATTTTGGAATAGAGCCAACTCTCAATCTAGAGTAATGTTGATAATCACTCATATTGTAATAGTTGCACCCTTAGTTTGACTAATTATATAAACTGATATGAAAACAAAAAACAGAGAAATTGCTGTGCTAATCACATGTCATAATCGTAAAAGTAAAACATTAACTTGTTTGCAAACTTTCTTTGAAGCTGATAAGCCCGATGGTTATCTGTTCGATATATATGTGGTGGATGATGGCTCTACTGATGGTACAACTGAAGCTATAGAGAAGCTTTACCCAACTATATATGTTGTTAGAGGTGATGGAAGCTTGTTTTGGGCAGGTGGAATGCGTTTGGCATGGCAAACAGCTTTGGATGCAAAAGAGTATCACGCTTTCATTCTGTTGAATGACGATGTTTTGTTGAATAAAGATTTTATAAGTAAGCTTATTACAACTGATGAGTTTGTATTGAAAGTAGATGGGAAGACAGGAGTTTATTCATGTGCCACTATTGATGATGATACGAAGGAGTTTACCTACGGTGCATATAATGTAACTAAGGAGCTTTTAAAAATGCGTATCCACATTGTAATTCCAACCGATACTCCACAAAAATGCGATTTGACCAATGCTAATATACTTTGGGTTAGTAAAGAAACTGTGGATGTAATAGGTATATTGGATGAGAAGTTTACTCATGGGATTGCAGATTTTGATTATTCTTTAAGGGCGATAAAAAAGGAAATTCCTGTTTATCTAACTCCTAACTTTGGAGGTGTGTGCGCAAACGATCATACTGCAACTAAAAAAATGGTGCATGCACCATTGAAAGATCGGATTGCATATTTGAAAAGTCCAAAGGGGATGAGTTATAGTCAATATCTGTTTTATATAAGAAGACACTTTCCTATGTTTCTGCCAATTGAGTTTACTACACTTTGGTTTAGAACCCTATTCCCAAAAATGTGGGCAAAGCTTAAAAATAAGCAACTATAGTTATTGTTTTCTCTGCCTCTTCGAAGAGATATATTGTTTTATCTCTGCAGTCATCTCTAAATTGAATATTCTGCACAATGTTAAGTAAGTAGTTCCCATCATTACCATACCAGCAAGCATGCTTAGAATGCTATTTGATACTTTAGAAGAGATAAAATATGCAGCGGTTACAGCTAATAGCGCAATCCCAACATAGGGAGCAACATCTTTTATAAAGCCCCAAGCGGAGTATCCTATCAACTTTTTAGATAGAAACAGAGAAATTATTAGTGTGACATACATATATACTACCCAGCTTACAGCCAGACCAGTGATGCCTTGCTTGAAGAACCCAATGATGAGTGCAACTAGAATAATACGCTTAACAATCTCTACGCTTAAAAAGAAATCGGCGCGCTCTTTGGCTATAAAAAGTTCGTTGAGGATAAAGGTAAAAGGCGATACTGCTCCACCTATACAAAGTATTTGAAAGTAGGGGACAGAGGGTAGCCACTTATCGCCAAACAGGGTTGCAAAAAGTGGTTCGGCAATGAGTATAAGAATGAGAGCAATGGGGAATGATAGGAATGCAATCGACTTGATAAGTTTAGATACTACTCTACGCAACCGTTCTGTTTGATTGTTTATCTCAGAAAGAATGAGCATCGATACAGAGCGAAATGTATCAGAGAGAACGGCAAATGGGGTATCTTGATATTTGTATGCTTGTGTGTAGTATCCAACTTGCTGCATGGGGTAAAACATGGCAATAATGCTGGGGTAGATATTATTGAAAATGGCACCTATTGCACCTGATGCCAATAGTTTGTTGCTAAAAGCAAAGAAGACCTTTAGTTTAGCAAAGCTAAAGAGTTTTTTGGGTCGCCAAGTGGAGTAGAGCCAAAACAAGATGCTTCTGAAAAATGCATAAATTACATTTTGTGCTACTAATGACCACACGCCATGTCCACGCCATGCCATAATAAGAGCAATGGATGTAGAGATGATAAGTGCTGCAGTATTTGCTTTGGTTTGTGTTTTGAAATCGGATGCTTTGATAAATATAATCATCTGGATTAGACTAAACCCATTGAATATGAGCGAAAGGAAGAGCACCCTTGAAACAGGAATGAGTAGCGGTTCATTGAATAGCTGTGCAATCAGCGGAGCTGAGATGAAGAGTGCTACATAGAGCAGTAAGCTGATAGCAAGATTGAAGTAGAATACTGTGCTATACTCAAGTGCGCCTATCTCTTTGCGATTGAGCAGGGCGCGACCAAATCCACTGTCGATTAAGAGTGATGAAAAGGCGATAAATATGAGTAGCGATCCCATTATACCATAATCTGAGGTGTCTAATAGGCGCATTAGAAACACACTGCTAATCAGAAATATTACTTTCTAACCAAACTTATCAAGGAAGCTCCAAAAAAGAGCGGTGATAGTTCTTTTCTTTAGTGTGGTGTCTGACATTTACTGCTGTTTCTAATGTGATTAGTACAAAAATACGATAACTTTCTATCTTTTTTTATTTTAAATAGGTAATTCTAGCAGTTGCTCTACCAAGTTTCAATATTATTGTATAAATTTGGATGAAGTATCTGGAATATTAGATGTGATCATATCACTTATGATTTTTTTATGATAATAACCAATAAAATAAAACAATACGCATTATCGCTTGGTTTTGATGCCTGCGGAGTATGTCGTGCTGAATCTTCAGGAGAAGAGGAAAATCTCAGGGAGTGGATACGATTAAACTATCAAGGTGATATGTCATACTTGGAGAGAAACATAGAGAAGCGAGATAACCCTCGACTGCTTGTGCCAGGTGCAAAATCAATTGTATCTGTAGCTTTAAACTATTATCCAAATAAAAAGCGCGACCCCCAGCTACCAGGATTTGCTTACTATGCCTACGGCAAAGATTATCACTTTGTGGTGAAAGACAAGCTAAAACAATTGCTTGCTTACATTCAAACTATTTGTCCCGATACTGAAGGTCGTTTCTTTTGTGATTCTGCCCCTGTGCTCGAACGCTATTGGGCTGCAAAAGCAGGTCTAGGGTTTGTTGGGAAGAACACATTGCTCATTATTCCAAGTAAGGGTTCATTCTTCTTCTTAGGAGAGTTGATTATCAATCAAGAGTTAGTGTATGATTCACCCATCGACTTATCTTGTGGCAATTGTACTCGATGCATAGAGGCTTGCCCAACTGGTGCAATCGAGCAAGCTCATTTGGTGAATGCTACTAAATGCATCTCTTAACAAACTATTGAGAAAAAAGGTGAACAAGATGCAGCTGTAGATACAGGCAATTGGGTATATGGATGCGATGTGTGTCAATTAGTGTGTCCATGGAATAGGTTTTCAAAAACACATAATACACCCGAGTTTAATCCTTCTCCTGAATTTCTATCATTAGATCTGGAAACATTGCGAGCAATGAATCAAGAGAAGTTTAGTAGTTTGTTCTCGAAATCGGCTGTGAAAAGGGCGAAGCTGGTTGGGATGGAGAGGAATGTGCGTAAATTGATTGTTTTTCGGGAACAGAATTATCTTCGTTAATGCAAATTTATAACTTATGCTTTCTCAATGGATAATACAAATTAAAGTCGCAAGTATTAATAAATAGGTAAGCAATGGCTTTTCTTTGGCAAAATGTAATGCTACCTTCTTCAAAAACTTTCTTTTTCTAGATTGATGTTTTATAGCTATTTTTGTATAATCAATTATTGCTAAGACACAACGAGTTGTTAGTCAGAGGTGCATTCCTATTATACACTCGGTTCACTTATCTCTTATGAATGATTGAAGGGGCAGTAATTTTATTGCTGATATTAATTAATATGATTGTATGGAAGAAGATTTTAATTTTCATGAAAATAAAAACTTGCAAGATAACGAGCAGCGAGAGTTTGAGAACGCTTTGCGCCCTCTGTCTTTTTCTGGTTTTAGCGGACAAAGTAAAGTTGTAGAGAACCTTAAGATATTTGTTAGTGCCGCAAGTATGCGAGATGAGTCGTTAGACCACGTTTTGCTACACGGTCCTCCTGGATTGAGTAAAACTACTTTGTCGCACATTATAGCCAATGAGCTAAATGTGGGTTTTAAAGTAACCTCGGGTCCTGTGCTGGATAAACCAGGTGATTTGGCTGGCTTGCTCACTTCACTAGAGGTGAATGATGTTTTGTTTATTGACGAGATTCACCGTCTCTCTCCCATTGTCGAGGAGTACTTGTATAGCGCTATGGAGGATTATCGAATAGATATAATGATTGACAAAGGGCCTAGTGCACGCTCTATTCAAATTGATTTGAATCCGTTCACGCTTATTGGTGCTACTACACGCAGTGGTTTATTGACTAGCCCACTGCGAGCTCGTTTTGGTATCAATATGCACTTAGAGTATTACGATGTGGAGACATTGAAAGGCATTGTGCTGCGCTCGGCTTCTATTTTGCAGATAGAGTGTGAAAAAAGTGCTGCTTTGGAAATCGCTTCACGCAGCAGAGGAACTCCTCGTGTTGCTAATGCACTGTTACGACGAGTACGCGATTTTGCACAGGTGAAAGGAACTGGCAAAATTGACAAAGCTATTGCTTCTTATGCCTTGGAGGCGCTGAATATAGATAAGTTTGGATTGGATGAGGTGGACAATAAAATTCTTATCACTATCATAGACAAGTTTCGAGGAGGTCCTGTGGGTATTA
>DUVZ01000272.1 GCA_012840785.1 Bacteroidales bacterium | reverse complement strand
TTGTGTAGCCTCAACCAACAAAGGAGTGTGCTATTTAGCATTTGGCAGCAAAGCAACTGCCTATAAAGAATTGGTGGAGATATTTCCACGTGCCAATTATATTCATCAAGAACAACCCATACACCTTCAAGCAGTTTTCTTTTTGCAAAACCCCAAAAATGCTCTCAATCCATTACATCTACACATAAAAGGCACCGAGTTTCAACTGAAAGTGTGGAGTGCACTACTCAAAATTCCATTGGGTAATCTCACAACCTATGGAAATATCAGTAAACACCTCAACAACCCCAATGCAAATCGTGCCGTGGGCACTGCTGTTGGCTCAAACCCTGTTTCATTCATCATTCCCTGCCATAGAGTAATTCGCTCAAGTGGAGAGTTGGGAGGCTACCATTGGGGGTTGGACCTAAAAGTAGCTATGATTGGATGGGAAGCAGCTCACACTAAATAAATTTCAAACTTTTCATCTATACAGTTGTTTCACACTTATAAAGCAATAAGATTTGTTATTTTATTTACTAATTGATAATTGACAAAATAATTGTGTAATTTTGCTCTAAGAAAATAAGAAAACAACCCATTAAAGAAAGAGATATATAAAATGAGAAAATGGCGCATTGAAGATTCAGAAGATACATACAACATCAGTGGTTGGGGAAATAAATATTTCTCGATAAACGAAAAAGGAAACATTCAGGTTACACCTCAAAGAGAAGGTTATGGTGTCGACCTCGACGAACTGATGAAAGAGCTTGACATGCAAGATGTCTCTGCTCCTGTATTGGTGCGATTCCCCGAAATATTAGACAGTAGAATAGAGAAGATTAGCACCTGCTTCAAAACTGCAGCAGAAGAATACGAATACAAAGCAAATAGCCACATTGTTTACCCTATCAAGGTAAACCAGATGCGCCAAGTAGTTGAAGAGATTGTAACACATGGCAAAAAATTCAACATCGGGCTAGAGGCAGGCTCCAAACCAGAGTTGCATGCTGTATTGGCTATCGACACAGACCGCGACTCACTAATCGTTTGCAACGGTTACAAAGATCAAGATTATATAGAACTTGCCCTCTTAGGTCAAAAGATGGGCAAACAGGTGTTTATTGTTGTTGAAAAACTAAACGAACTACACCTTACAATTAAGCTAGCCAAAAAACTCAATGTAAAACCAAACATTGGAATCCGAATAAAACTGACTAGTTCGGGTAGTGGCAAGTGGGAAGAGTCGGGAGGAGATGGCAGTAAATTTGGACTCAACTCTAGCGAACTTTTAGATGCCCTAGAGGTGTTGAAAGACCATGACATGTCAGATTGTCTTCGTCTTATCCACTTTCATATTGGCAGTCAAATCACAAAAATACGTCGCATTAAAACAGCACTGCGTGAAGCTGCACAATTCTACGTACAGCTTTACAAACTTGGCTATAAAATTGAGTTTACAGATATTGGTGGTGGTTTGGGTGTAGATTACGATGGCACGCGCTCTTCGTATAGCGAAAACAGCATCAACTACTCTATACAAGAGTATGCAAACGACTCAATATCTGCTTTTGTAGATGCAGCCGACAAAAACGACATACCTCATCCAAACATTATCGTAGAATCGGGACGAGCACTCACTGCTCATCACTCTATACTTATTTTCGAAGTATTGGAAACAACTACCCTACCCGAATGGGAAGACGAAATAAATCTTCACGAAGACGATCACGAATTGGTGAAGGAGATGTACGAAATATGGGAAAATCTCTCTCAACCTCGCATGCTAGAAGCCTGGCACGATGCACAACAGATAAGAGAAGAGTCGTTAGACCTATTCAGCCTTGGCATGCTCGATTTAAAAACACGTGCTCAGGTAGAGAAACTCTACTTCTCTATTATGCGCGAAACAAGCGTGCTTACAAAAAGTGTGAAACATGCACCCGAAGAGCTAAGGCGCTTATCTACTTTGTTGCCAGACAAATACTTTTGCAACTTCTCGCTGTTTCAGTCGCTACCCGACTCTTGGGCTATCGACCAAGTATTCCCTATAATACCCATTCATCGTTTGAATGAAAAACCCACTCGCACTGCAACATTGCAAGATATAACATGCGACAGTGATGGAAAAGTGGCAAACTTTATTTCGCAAGGCGGACAGCAATCTTCTTTTCTACCCGTACACCCATTAAAGAAAAATGAGCCTTACTATCTGGGGGCATTCCTTGTAGGAGCTTATCAAGAGATATTGGGCGACTTACACAATCTTTTTGGCGATACCAATGTGGTGCATGTAAGTGTGGGTAAAAAAGGACATAAAATAGAACAAGTAATTGATGGCGAAACTGTAGCCGAAGTGCTAGAGTATGCCCAATACAACTCTAAAAAGCTAGTGAGAACAGTCGAAACTTGGGTTATGAGTTCGGTAAAACAAGGCGTTATATCGGCTGCCGAAGGTAAAGAGTTTTTAGCAAACTACCGCTCTGGATTGTATGGATATACCTACTTAGAGTAGAGCCAACCTTTAAAGTATAAAAATTTAATGCCTTCTGATAGCAATTTGCTGCTCGGGAGGCATTTTTTTATAGCGTAATAATTTTAGATTATGTAATATGATATAAGGCACTTTTAGTATATTTACTATATATAACTCCGTTGTGGAATAGTGAAGCAGCAAACTGCTCAAAAATAAAAACCTAAAAGTGTAACAAATACTATGTTTTTTAATCAAAGGGGTAAAAACAATAAAAAATGAATAGTATTATGAAACCTCCATGATTTTCAAACACCCATGAGCATGAAAATGTATTGATTTTACCTGATATATCAGGTTTTCTTTTAATTTT
>DUVZ01000271.1 GCA_012840785.1 Bacteroidales bacterium | reverse complement strand
TTCATTAATAAAAGAGTCTGTTTTCTCTATACCCGAGAACAAGTTACTATAAAGTATCATAAACAAGCTAGTTGCAAAAGCTATAAAGTAGTTTGAGCTAGTTATTAGATACCTATTAGTATTAGAGTTTTCGGTATATTTAAATATCAATGCAATAGTTGCACTACAAAGAGTTGCTAAAAACAAATATAACATAGTACGGTAGTTTAATTCAAAATATTACAAATCAAAATTATATAACTCCTTTCACCTTATTCTTCATTTGTAAAGGAGTATGGATAATCTGACATCGATATACCTCGCTGTCTATTGGGTGTTTCAGACATCTCTATATCAATATTTGCACCTTCCACCAAGTCTTGAAAAGTTAGATAGTTCTTTGTGTAGTGCTGCCCATTTAGCCTCATAGTGGATATATACCTTCGTGAAGGATGGTTGTTTGGCGCATTTATCTCAATACGATTACCATTCTCTAGTGTTACTGCAATTTTATTGAATAGTGGAGAACCAACAACATACTGGTCGCTTCCTGGACAAACGGGATAGAAACCCAATGCAGAAAAAACATACCATGCTGAAGTTTGACCATTGTCCTCATCACCACAATACCCATCGGGTGCCCAGGTGTAGAGTTTATCCATCACTTCACGCGTCCAATATTGACTTTTCCATGGCTCACCTGCATAATTATACAAGTAAATCATATGCTGAATGGGCTGATTTCCGTGGGCATACTGCCCCATATTCATTATTTGCATCTCTCTTATTTCATGAATCACATGTCCATAGTAGCTATCATCAAAAATTGGAGGCATTATAAACACTGAGTCTAACATTGTTATAAACTCTTTGTTTCCACCCATCAGGTCGATCAGTCCTTGCGTATCATGAAACACCGACCAGGTGTAATGCCAACTATTACCTTCAGTAAATGCATCACCCCATTTTGTAGGACTAAATGGAGACTGAAAAGTTCCATCTTCGTTCCTACCACGCATTAGTTTATGTTCAGTCGAATATAGATTGCGGTAATTTTGTGAGCGTTTTGCAAAAAGATCAACCTCTTGCTGAGGTCTGTTTAAGGCTTTTGCTAGTTTAAATATCGTCCAATCTGCGTAGGCATACTCAAGTGTTCGAGCAGCATTCTCATGAATCCCCACATCATACGGCACATAGCCAAGCGTGTTGTAGTACTCATGTCCCAATCGCCCTGTTGATGAAACAGTAGGATGCACATTTTTTGTACCATGCAGTACCGCTTCATAGAGTGTTTCTATATCATAGCCTTTCAAACCTTTCAAATAAGCATCAGCAACTACTGATGCTGAATTATTACCAACCATTATACCCCTATGACCTGGACTAGCCCATTCAGGCAAGAATCCACTCTCTTTATAAGTATTTACCAGTCCTTGTTGTATCTCCTCATTTACCGAAGGATAGATAAGGTTGAGCAAGGGGAATAGTGAACGAAACGTATCCCAAAACCCAGTATCGGTGTACATGTAACCAGATAACACTTCACCATTATAGGGGCTATAATGTACAATTTCACCTGCACCTGTTATTTCATAAAACTTGCGAGGAAACAAAACAGAGCGATATAGTGCCGAGTAAAATGTGCGTAGATTATCTACATTAGGATCTTCTATCTCTACCCTTCCCAACACATCATTCCATTGGTTACGTCCTTCCCTTTTAACTGTCTCAAAGTCCTTCCCCTCTATCTCTTTTAGATTTTGCCACGCTTGCTGGTAACTAATAAATGAAGAAGCTACACGAGCAATTACCTTTTCATCTTTTTGTGTAGCAAAACCAATAATTCCACCTGCATGATTGTCTTGTGCAACTAAGACTTCTTCATTAATCACGCCATTAGTTACAGTAGCTTTATAGCCGAATGGTTTATCAAAAACAATTACAAAGTAATTCTTAAAATTTTGAGGTACTCCACCACTATTCCTTGTAGTGTATCCAACAATAGCATTTTTCTCAGGAAGGATTTCAATAGATGACCCCTTATCGAATGCATCAACTAACACATAAGAGTTGTCAGTTTTAGGAAAAGTGAAACGGAAGATAGCAGCACGCTCGGTTGGAGTAATTTCTGTGGTTATATTATAGTCTGCTAAATAAACACTGTAATAGTTAGGCTTTGCTATCTCTGCTTTATGAGAGAACCAACTTGCACGCTCATCTTCATCAAAAATAAGTTTGTCTGTAATAGGGAAAATAGAGAATTGACCATAATCGTTCATCCACGGACTCGGCTGATGAGTCTGTTTGAAGCCTCTAATTTTATCATCGGTATAAGTATATTGCCACCCATCGCCCATTTCACCAGTTTGGGGAGTCCAAAAATTCATTCCCCAAGGACGAGCAATAGCAGGATAAGTATTACCTGACGATAATTCATATTTCGATTGAGTGCCTACCAATGTGCTCACATATTCTAGTGGCTCTTGATTAATTAAACAACTTTCTTGTGCATTAGTGTTTGCTCCTATCATAGATAAGAATAGCATCAATACAACAGCTATAATATATTTCGAATTACCCATTTATTTGCGTTTTTAAATATTCAATAGTTCAAGTTTATTCTCTTTCTCTAACTTCATTACAAGTTCTCCAAACAGAGTGTTTACCCATGCAAACCATTCGCGCGTAAAGTTTTCAGGATTATCTTTATGAAATGACTCATGCATAAAGCCTGTGCCAGCATCAGTATTACGGAGCATTTTTACACAATATTTAATCTCCTCATCATTTGTACTAGTCATGGCACGCATAATAATACTCATGGGCCAAATCATATCATAACCAATATGAGGTCCACCAATACCCTCGCCTGCTGCACCTTTAAAAAAATAAGGATTATCACTGCTCAATACAAACTTTCTAGTATTTCTATAAATTGGGTCGTTTTTATCAACTGTTCCTAAGTAAGGCATTGCCAATAGACTAGGAATATTGGCGTCATCCATAAAATAAGCATTACCAAAACCATCCACTTCAAATGCATAAATCTTTCCTCTTGTAGGATGATCCACAATAGCATATTTATTTAGAGCCCTTTCAACTTCATCAGCAAGAGCAAGACACTCCTCTGCAAAGGGGTAATCCAACATCACATTGTTTGATATCTCTGCTAATTGACGCAATGAAATAACAGCAAAAAGATTGGATGGCACTAAAAAACCAAAGGTTGTAGCATCATCAGATGGACGGAAAGTAGATACAATAAGTCCTACAGGTTTAACTGGATGTCCATAACCCATGTTGGGCACTGTGTCGAGTGCTCTATCAGTCATGCGCAAAAAATTGTATGGACCTAGGTCATCTTTACGTTGTTGCTCCTTAAAGGTTTGAACAACCAATGACATAGCTTTTCTCCAATCAGAATCAAACACTGAGGTATCAGATGTTTTCTTCCAATAATTGTATGCTAAACGAATGGGATAACAAAGAGAGTCTATCTCCCATTTACGTTCATGAAGCATTGGATTCATACCTGTATCATTCATCCAACGACCATCAGGTAGTGGCTTTGAATTAAATGCATTGGCATAAGGATCAATAAGAATACATTGAGTTTGTCTATTTATTACACCTTCAATCATCTGTTTTAAAGCCCGGTCGTGGTTAACCAATTGGAGATATGGCCAAACTTGAGCAGATGAGTCACGAAGCCACATAGCATCAATGTCACCAGTTATAACAAATGTGTCCGGTTTTCCATTACGCATCGAGAATCTAACCGTGGTATCAATTGTATTGGGTAAGCAATTCTCAAACATCCAAGCCAATTTTGGGTCTTTAATCTTTGATTTGATTCTTTTGATAGTATCCTCAACTGCTTTTGATTTAAAGTTGCGCTTATTCAAAGGAGGGCGTTGAGAAATATATTTTCTATTTGCACTATTTCTTTGCAATGACTCTGCTGCCCATGAGGGGCTTAAAGCCAGTGCAGCTAAACCAAGTGTGCTTTTCTTTAAAAAATCACGTCGTGTAGTCATATTATATTTAAAATAATTTTTTGGATTATATGTAGAATGAAGGTCTTATAAAATGAGAATAGCAAAAAAAAGGATTATTGATCTTTTTTCTGCTATCGACATTTTTCACAAAACTAATGATCCAAAAAATAAATTACTTGCAACAAATCTGCTCTATTTGATTATAGCTATTTATAATTGTAAGCTCTTACTATTCAATAGTGGGAATAGGTAATTTTCTTTTTATAGACTCTTTTAAGCACACCAATGTTTCGGTACGTGCCAAGCCTAGTGGCATTATTTTTTCTTGAATAAATTGCAGTAGTTTTTGATTGTTCTCAGCATACACTTTTACTAAAAGATCATATTTACCTGTAGTATAATAACACTCTACTACCTGTGGAACTTTTTCAAGTGCAGTAACAATTTCGTTATAACTATCTGCTTGCGATAAAAACAGCCCAATATATGCACACGTAGAATAGCCCATTTTCTCTACGTCAACTATAAATTCAGACCCTTTTAATATACCTGCTTTTGTAAGTTTTTGAACACGCTGATGAATGGCTGCACCTGAAACATTGCACTCTCTGGCTACTTCCAAAAAAGGAATACGCGCATTGTTTACAATAAGCTTTAATATTTTTCCATCTAGTTCATCTAATTCATGGCGACTCATATCTGTGTTTTTTAATGTATAACTAAATCTATATTACAAAAATAACGATTTATTTGAGTTAATTACCACAATAGTAGTATTTTAACGTTAACCGCTTAATGTTTTTAAGGATAAAAGTGCAAATAGTGCAGTAGATGAACGAAGTGCATCCTCATTTATAAGAAACGTTGATGTATGGAGTTTGCCTGCTTTACTATCATTTGATACTCCAAAACGATAATAGCAACATGGATACTTCTCAGTGAAGAATCCAAAATCATCTGCTGTCATTCGTTTAGGAAATTCATGTACATTTGTATCGCCTACAAACTCTATTGCTATCTCTCTTACTTGATTGGTTATATTTTTACTGTTAACTGTGCAAGGATATCCTTCTGGAATAGTCACTTCGCACGTACAACCATATGCTGCAGCTGCAGAAGTTGCTATTTCAGGAATTATTTTAAGCATCTTTTGCCTCTCCTGTTCATCCATGCAACGCAATGATCCTGCAAGAGTGACCACATCGGGAATCACATTAGTTGCCCCATCAGCAATAAACTTTCCGAAAGATAGAACCATTGGGTTAAATGGATTACGTCTACGACTCACCACTTGTTGCATTGCAATAACAATATTTGAGGCAGCAAGCACAGTGTCGTTTAATTCATGAGGCAAAGCTCCATGCCCACCCTGACCCTTCACCTTTACATGCACTTCATCAGCCGAAGCCATAATAACACCCGATTGAAAAGCAATCATTCCAGCGGGTAAATCTATATATGCATGCTGTTTTACAATAAACTCAGGATTGTGGTCTACAAAAACTCCATCTCTCAACATTTCGAAAGCTCCGCTTGGTGATTGCTCTTCTGCGGGTTGAAAAACAAATAAAACTGTTCCTCCAAAATCTTTTTTATGCTTATTAATCAGCTTTACCGCTCCCATCAATGACGCTACCTGTGCATCATGACCGCAAGCATGCATTACTTTTTTGTTTACTGATTTATAAGCAACATCGTTCTCTTCTTCAATAGGCAGTGCATCCATATCAGCACACAAGGCAATCTCTCTAGTTGACTCAAAAGCCTCGCCTTTCACCTTTGCTAGGATACCAAAACCCCCAATATTTTTACGATACGAAACATCTTCAGCATCAAGAAAACTTGTAATATATTTACTTGTGTTTTTCTCTTTGTAAGAGAGCTCTGGATGCTGATGCAAATAGCGATAATGACCTACTACTTCTGAGAAGAGCTCATCAGTTTCCTGTTTTATCACATTTACAAGGTTCATCTTTCAAGTCGTTTATTTTTATTATATTCGGATAAGCTTTAGGTGAAAAAGAGCAGACTCACTATTTTCCCTTAATGAAGTGATTATCTTTATTTCATTTATATAAAAATAAAGCTAAACACCACACTTTTAAACTTGTCATAAAAACCATGATAGTCATATAGATTTTATATGTGTGATGTTTAGCTGTTTTTGTTTAAGAAAAAACTTAGTCTAACTTGTGTATAACCAAACCTGATCTTAATTTAGGTTCAAACCATGTGGTTTTTGGTGGCATTATATTACCAGTGTCTGCAATTGTCATCAATTGCTTCATAGTAACAGGATATAGTGCCATAGCAAAAGCCATTTCGCCACTATCAACGCGCTCTTTAAGCTCACCAAGCCCCCTTATACCACCTACAAAATCTATACGTGTATCTGTTCTAAGGTCTTTTATTCCCAAAATCTCATCAAGTATCAGGTTAGATGTAATAGTTACGTCCAACTGCCCTATAGGATCGTTATCATCATATGTTCCAGGCTTTGCAGTTAGGTTGTATGCTTTGCCGTCAACATATATAGAGAGATTATGCAAAGCTTTTGGTCTCACAATTTCTGTTCCTGTTGGCTCTATTTCAAAATTTTTCTCTAATTTTTCTAATAGCTCATCAGGTGTCAACCCATTTAAGTCAGTAACTACTCTATTGTAATCAATAATAGTTAATTGATTATCAGGAAAGCAAACTGCCATAAAGTAATTATACTCCTCATTTCCTGTGTGATTAGGATTTTGCGCAGCCTTCTCTGCTCCTACCAATGCCGCAGCTGCAGAACGATGATGACCATCTGCAATATACATTACAGGGAAAGATGCAAATATTTCAGTTATTTTGTCAATATCTTTCTTATCAGAAACTAGCCAAAAATGATGCCCTACACCATCTTCCGATACAAAGTCGTATTCAGCTTTTTGTTCAATAACTCCTTCAACAATTTTATTGATTTCTTCGTTCTCTGGATAAGAATAAAACACAGGTTCAATATTTGCATTGTTCACTCGCACATGTTTCATTCGGTCTTCTTCTTTGTCCTTACGAGTCAACTCATGCTTCTTTATTTTTCCACTCATGTAGTCGTCTACATGTGCACAAACTACCAATCCATATTGGGTTTTCTCGTTCATTGTTTGTGCATAAATATAATAAAGCTCCTCCTCGTCTTGTACTAGCCAACCTTCACGTTGAAACATATGGAAATTCTCAACTGCTTTCTCATATACGTCTGCATCGTGCTCATCTTTCCCAACAGGAAAATCAATTTCAGGTTTAATTATTCGATAAAGAGACTTTTCATTTCCAGCTGCTTCAGCACGAGCTTCTTCAGAGTTTAAAACGTCGTAAGGACGTGATGCAACTTGCGATACAAATTTCTTGGGCGGACGTACGCCACGAAATGGTTTAATTACTGCCATAGTTTAAGATTATTGTTAAATAAATATAATTAAAAGATACTCATGATAGAATTATCTTTTTTTTCATCTCAGTCTTATTACTATAATAAAACTTATTGTTACTATTGATTATTAGTCAACACACAAAACTACATATTTTTTAGGAGAATATCTTGCTAGAAAGAAAAAATAATTGCTAAGCATTTAAAAGGTATATCAAGATATGCAATATTATGTAGTCATTATCAGATGATAATCTGTAAACAGCTTCTACAGCATATTGCCCATTGCCCATTTTTCGGCTTAGAATATATCACTTTGATGTAATATGACACATAAAAACAACTATTATGAAAGATAATAACAACTATTTAGCTATATTTGTAAACAGTCGTGCTGATGTTAATTAAAAACAATCTAGTTGTTGATTAAAATAGAGTATTAATCCTATATATCAAAACAATGCCTACTTATATCATAGTTTTCTGCACACTCTTTGTGATTTTAGCTTGCATAAACATACTGCTGAACACTGAAATACCTAGCAAAGCTTTAAGGTATCTCCTTGTTGTTTCGTTTCCGATTGTTGGGACTCAGCTACCTCCTTCTCTAAAGGAAAAAAGCTTTTTTATTTACTTTCACAAGGAATTGAGCAGCAAAACAAGAGTATGAAACTAATATTCATCACTTAACATTTCTAACAACCCATAATATATAACTCTAAATTATCCATTATGTCGAAACGAGAAGCCCTTGCCCGATACAGCATCATCATAAAAAAACTAAGAGTACATCCATCAAGTTTCGCAGAAATATCAGACAGATTAGCTTTTGAATCTGAACTGCAAGGCTATGATTATAATATTTCAAGCCGAACATTCTCGCGAGACAGAAACGAGATAGAATCTTTGTATGGTATATATATCAAATACAATTGGTCTACCAAAAAGTACTATATAGATACGGACTATGATGAAGATATGAATATGAGAATGTTAGAAGCATTCGACACATTTAACCTTCTTAATTTGACGGACAGGGTATCCAACGAAATTCATTTTGAGAAACGAAAACCCCAAGGTACAGAAAATCTATTTGGACTATTGCATGCTATCAAGAATCAATTGCGTATAAATTTTACTTATCATAAGTATTGGGACGAAGATATTACCGTACGCCTTGTAGAGCCATATGTGCTCAAAGAGTTTAAAAACAGATGGTATGTACTAGCCAAAGACTTAGGTGACAACAAAGTCAAAAGCTTTGCTCTTGACAGAATTACTGAAATGGATATCACAAAAGTAAAGTTCACGGCTGCAAAAGATTATGATGTTGATGAACATTATAAATACAGTTTTGGTATAATGAGTCCTAATGAAGACAAGCCTCAAGAGATAATTTTGTCTTTTGACCCTATTCAGGGTAAATATGCCAAATCGCTTCCGTGGCACCAATCACAAGAAATACTTATTGACAACGAAAATGAGTTAAGAATCAGACTAACTCTATTTATCACGCATGATTTTTTTATGGAGCTCCTATCGCATGGCGACACAGTGAGAGTTATACGTCCTAAAAACTTAATTGAGGACTTGAAGGCAACCTGCACTAGCATTTTAAAAATGTATAAGTAAGACAATAAAAAATAAATAACAATGAGACTAAAACACATAGCATTAAATATTAAAAAAAAGGAAGAACTAACAAACTTTTATCAAAATATACTTGGCTTCCATTTTGTATATCAATTTGACTTAAATGCAGCTTATGCATCAAAAATATTTGGAATTGAAAAAGAGATAGAAGTGTATGTCTACAGCAATGGAAACATAACTCTTGAGTTGTTTGTTTTTGGTGAAGAAACAGATCAAGGCTTTACTCATATATGCTTTGAAATGGAAGACTGTGAGAGAATTGCGGCAGCATCCAAAAAAGCTGGATACTCAACAATAAGAATAGAGCGTGAAGGGAAAGACGCCCTTCTTTTTGTAATGGACAAAGCAGGTAATAAATTTGAATTAAAAAACTGGTAATTATGTATAAATATCTTTTTGGACCAGTACCCTCTAGACGTTTGGGTATGTCGTTAGGAATTGACTTAGTACCTAAGAAAGTATGTGCATTGAACTGTGTTTATTGCGAGGTGGGAGAAACAACTAAGCTTACCACTGATAGAATGGAGTATATAAAATATGATAAGATTATCAGCGAGTTACAGCAATTTATGAGCAGCAGACCTAAAATTGACTACATTACATTTTCAGGGTCAGGCGAACCTACACTAAATAGTAGAATTGGAGAGGTATTGGCATACGTAAAGCAGAACTATCCTGATGTAAAAACTGCAATTCTAACCTGTGGAGCACTACTCTCTTCTCCACAATTGCGCACTGAGATATTAGAGGCTGATGTTATACTCCCTTCGTTGGATGCAGCCACTCAAGCAATATTCAATAAAATTAATCGTCCCAACCCTAATTTAAGCATTGACACATATATTAAGGGATTGATCGATTTTAGAAAAGAGTATAAAGGACAAATTTGGCTTGAGGTTTTTTTGCTTAAAGGTTACAATGATACCCCTGAAGAGTTAGGTTTAATAAAAGAAGCTATTCTTAAAATAGAGCCAGACATTGTACAACTAAATACACTGGATCGTCCTGGAACAGTAGAAGGACTCATTGCAATGACTAAAAATGAATTACAGAAGATAAAAGATTATTGGGATATATCTGACGTAGAAATAATTGCCTCTGCAGCTCAACGAACAGATATTGATTCGTACAACACAGATATTGAAGGTAGGATTTTGGCAACTATTGCCCGTAGACCATGTACATTAGATGATTTGAATCAAATATTAGGCATACACGTTAACGAAATAAACAAATATCTCGGCGCATTAGAACTTAACAAAAAAATTAAAAGCACAACACTTAAGCGCGGTGTCTTTTACGAACTTATAGACAAGTAATAAAAAGGCTTTTAAATCACAATTAAAACTTCAATATTAATTATAACAAAAAAAGACTCCGTGACAGAATCTTTTTTTTGTTATAATTATGAGGTAAATAAACTAATCAAAATAGCTTATATCCATCAATTTTATTCTTACTCAATACCAATTAATTCTACATCAAAAATAAGTGTAGAGAATGGTTTAATAACAGGACCACTACCTTGAGCTCCATAGCCTAGTTCATATGGTATATATAGTTTCCATGTAGAACCTACTGGCATTAACTTCAATGCTTCTGTCCATCCAGGTATAACTTGATTTACACCAAATGTAATAGACTCACCTCTATCAATACTGCTATCAAAAACAGTTCCATCAAGTAGAGTTCCATGATAGTGAACTCTTACTTGATCTGTTGCTGAAGGGATTTCTCCAGTTCCCTCTTTTATTATTTCATACTGAAGACCACTTGGTAAAACAACAACTTCACCTCTTTCAGCATTCTCAGCTAAAAATGTTTCTCCTTCTGCAATCACGTCTGCATTTTGAACCTTCATCTCTTCTTCTGATCTACGTTGAGATTCTTCTTGACCTTTTTCCACAGCTGCTTGTACAAAGTCACTTGCTTCTAATTTAGAAATAGCCAATTCTTGATTTCTTAAAGCTCCGAACAATCCTGAAATAATTTGCTGATTATTCAACTTATTTTCAGAATCATCAGCAAAAATAAGTGATGTTAGTTGTGGCATCATTTGTTGTGAAATTTGATTACCCACACTAAGTCCTTGTATGTATGCTGTTTTCTCATCACCTGCGTTCAGAGACTCTTGCACTCCTTTTAAGAATTGATTCAACTTTGGAGCATTTTCATTATTCAATGCATCTAATTTAGTTTTCAACTCCTTCTCAAGATTTTCTTTTTCATCTTCATCAGCAGCTGATATCCTCATTTGATATTCATTTTGCAAATTATTTGCACTGCCAATAATACCCGACTGCTCTAAAAACTGTGCCAAGCCTTGCTCTGCTAATGAAACACCATAGGCATAAGAAAGCGAATCAATATCGTTGTTCAATGATGCTTTTGGAGTTGATGTATTACCTCCACAAGAGACAAGTAGCACGCTACTAATAACAATTGCACAAAGTGCAAAAAAGTTTATTTTTTTCATATTTAAATTGTTTAGTTTCATATTTATCTTTATTGAAATTGCTTCTATGTATTGATTATTACTGAATACCCAATAATTCAACTTCAAAGATAAGAGTTGTATTAGGTTGTATCAGATCACCTGCTCCTTGCTCTCCATAAGCCATGTCGGAAGGTACAAAAAGCTTCCATTTTGATCCAACAGGCATTAGTTGCAATGCTTCTACCCACCCTTTAATAACTTGTGTTACACCAAACACAGCAGGCTGCCCACGTTGAACCGAACTATCAAAAACAGTTCCATCAATCAAAGTTCCATGATAGTGGCACTCCACAGTATCTGTTGCTTTGGGTATATCACCTTTGCCTTCTGTTATAATTTCATATTGCAAACCACTTGGCAGTTCAACAACATTATCTTCTTTCTTATTTTCGGCTAAGAACTTCTCACCTTCTGCTTTATTTATTTTCAACATTTCATTTTGTTTTGCGCTAAAATAGGCTTGAATGTGCTCTGAAGCCTCTTCCAAAGACATGGAAGGCTTCTCGTTTTTCATAATTTCAGTAAAAGCTTTTACAAAAGCTTCTACATCAAGATTTTCTAATCCGGTTTGCATAAGTTGGGTAGCCATACTCATGCCTAGAGAGTAACTTAAATTCTTCATTGTTGTTTTTTATATTACAGCAGATGCAATCTGCAATTAATTATCGTTTAGCTTTTCAATCAAATATATCGGCATCTTATTTTGCAATTTGCAAAACACAACACAAAAGTAATACTTTAAATATGAAATAGTGCAATTTAAGATAAAAAAGTAAACTTTTGAAGTTCATATTTATAAAAGCCTCACTTAAACAAATTCTTCAATCTGTTAAATATAGCCATTGTTGATTTACAAAAATCAAAATTTCATATTGCACATATCAACGGCAATTTCATTAAACTCACTTATCATCTCTTTAACCACCTGTCCTGCAGAGATTATTGAGGGAATAGAAGATGCTATTTGCCCAATTTCCAACTCACCATCAACCAAGTCACCTTCAAAAATCCCTTTGCGAGTTCGACCACGGCCTAACAGTTCTCTTATTTCTTCAGCTGAAGCACCTTTGTCTTCTAGCTCTTGAATTTGGTAGTAAAACTCATTTTTTATTAATCTAGTAGGACTCACCTTTTTAAGTGAAAGAATAGTATCCCCTTCGGGTAGATTCACACAACGTTGTTTAAACAGTTCACTTGCTGAGCTTTCATCCGTTAAAGCAAAACGAGTTCCTACCTGCACACCCTCTGCACCTAAAGCAAAAGCTGCCAGCATACTTCTTCCACAGCCAATTCCTCCTGCTGCCATAAGTGGCAAATCGACAGAACTGCGCACCTGTGGTATTAAAGACAGCGTTGTTGTCTCTTCTCTACCATTATGACCACCAGCCTCAAATCCTTCTGCAACAATAGCATCTACACCTGCCTCTTGTGATTTTTGTGCAAACTTAGAGCTTGAAACTAAATGTGCTACTACAATGCCCTCGCTTTGAAGTTTAGAGGTCCATAGTTTTGGATTGCCTGCAGAAGTAAACACAATTGGTACTCTCTCTTCTATTATTATTTGCATAATCTCATCAATTTGAGGATACATCAATGGTACATTTACTCCAAAAGGCTTACCAGTTGCAGCTTTGCACTTCACTATATGCTCACGCAACACTTCTGGATACATTGAACCTGCACCTATAAGCCCCAATCCACCTGCATTGCTAACTGCAGAGGCTAAACGCCATCCACTACACCAAACCATCCCACCTTGTATTATGGGATATTCTATACCAAACAGTTCTGTTATTCTATTTTTACTCATAATCATAGATTGTTTTCAGACAAAGATACTTTTTATTTAATGAAGAACGTAGGCAACACAATCAATTTCGAGATTTTTTAGTAGCTTTGCGATATCTTTTATTGATGATTAATAATTAAACCATAAGACTCATGAACATTCTGATACTTGGCTCAGGAGGTCGCGAACATGCTTTAGCATGGAAAATAAAGCAAAGTAAAAAAACAAATAATCTATATATAGCTCCAGGCAATGCTGGAACTGGTTTAGAAGGCAAAAATGTGGATATAGCAACTACTGACTTCCCAGCCATCAAACAATTTGTTCTAGAAAAACATATAGATATGGTTGTTGTTGGACCCGAAATTCCCTTGGTAAAAGGCATCTACGATTTCTTTTACGAAGATGCTGAGTTGAAAAACATACCAGTAATTGGACCATCCAAAAAAGGAGCTCAACTAGAAGGTAGCAAAAGGTTTGCAAAGGAATTCATGTTACGACACAACATCCCTACTGCAAAATATAAAAGCATTACTAAAGAGAATATTAACGAAGGGTTTGACTTTCTAGAAACACTTTCACCACCCTATGTGCTAAAAGCCGACGGTTTGGCTGCAGGAAAAGGAGTAATAATACTAAACGAACGTATCGATGCTATTAATGTTTTAAATGAAATGCTATCCGGAATGTTTGGTGCATCTAGTCAAACAGTGGTTATAGAAGAGTTTCTATCTGGTGTAGAATGCTCCATTTTTGTATTAACAGACGGAAAGTCATACAAGATATTACCAATTGCTAAAGACTACAAACGAATTGGAGAAGGTGACACTGGTTTAAATACTGGTGGCATGGGAGCGTTATCCCCTGTCCCTTTTGCCAACGATGTTTTTATGAAAAGGGTTATAGAAAAAGTTATAGAGCCAACTGTCAAAGGACTAACTAAGGAGAATATTGACTATAAAGGATTCATTTTTATAGGTTTGATATCTGTAAACAACGAGCCCTATGTAATAGAGTATAATGTGAGAATGGGTGACCCAGAATCGGAGGTTGTTATACCTCGTATCAAGTCTGACTTAGTAGATCTTCTTGAAGGTGTAGCCAATGGCAACTTAAGTGAAAAAGAGATTACAATAGATAACCGTTGTGCTGCAACTGTTATGCTAGTATCGGGAGGATACCCCGAAGAGTATGAAAAAAACAAGAAGATTGAAGGCTTAGACAACGTTAAAGAGACTTTAGTTTTTCATGCAGGAACCATCAACAAAGAGGGAACTATATACACAACAGGTGGTCGTGTACTAGCTCTCACCTCTTTGGGAGAAACCAAACAAGAGGCTTTAGACAAATCATTTGAAATAGCAGAGTCAATTAATTTCGAAAAAAAATATTATAGAAAAGATATTGGTTTCGACATCTTAACAGATTAAATACAGGCAAACCCTACTCGGATACCCTTTTGTCGTACAATGTGATAAGAGAGCGTAAAGTGTAGTGTCTTTTTTCGAGTAAAAAGGTATAGTGTAATGCATATAACATCACGAAGATTTAGAAGTAATTTAGTGGAATCGCGTTTCACTCCAATCCTTTTTACACTAATTGCTATAAGCATGCGCCTCGGATTATTCTTATCCGTTGGTATTAAACAGCATGATTATCAAACAAGCTTTGTGTGGCAAATTATTTCTCCAGTATTTTCTAACGATTGGCTCTCATTAGCCGCAAGCACACTATCAATATTTATTATAGCATCTGTATTTTCGTATATCAATACAAGCTTCACATTAATGCGTTTTAGAACCTCGCTACCCTTTGCAATAGTACTTTTTTTGCTAAGCACTCATCCAGTTTTTCTACGTATGTCGCCCAATTATATAAGCACTATTTTCATACTCCTATCACTCATTCCGCTAATAGAGTCATATCAACATCATGCTCCACGTGTCTTTGCCTTCAAATCGGGTATATTAATTGCTATTGCAGCAACATTTCAAGTGTTTACATTACTTTTCGTGCCTCTTTGGTGGTATGGAGAAAAATCTATGCATGGATTCAAAATAAAATCATTTGCAGCTTTTTTATTAGGAGTTTTACTAGTTTTATGGAATGTTGCTGGGTTTTATTTTCTGCTCGATAATATCGACTCATTCTGGATCACATTTATGAATTTAAGCAAGGCAAACCTTATACCACCCCTATACACAGCTATACAGTGGAGCGGTATTGCCTTACTAGCTCTCTTTACAATTATTTTGATAGTCTTAGATATAAAAGTTTTCAGCCGTGAAAGGGTAATAACTCAAAAAACCCTCTCATTTATAATCTTAATTGCAATTGGAAGTATTACTCTTCATTTTTTTTATTGGCAACAAACATTTTTCTTTATCTATCAAATTATTATTATGCTCTCTTTTATTGTAGCACACTATTTTTCACATGTCAATAAAAAAGGTGGCGTATATCTATTTATTCTAGTGTTCATCAGTTTAATCATGCTTTACGTCAATTATCTAATTGGCAATCCTCTTCAGTTTTTATAAAGCGAGTTAACAAAATGATGGCTCAGTTGTTTAGTTATTAGACAACCAAGCATTTACAAACTTCTTAAAAACGGAGGCACACATGAAATACAATAAACTATTTACTTTTCTCACCCTATTCGCACTAAGCATACTTTTGATGGGTTGTGCAACAAGTCAAACTGCAGCAGAGAAAGCTGAAAAAGCAAGACTCATAGACGAACAAATTGAGAATCTCGACTTCAAGTTTGTTGCCAACTATGCTTATCCACAAGGTTACCAACCAATTCATTTAACCTCTTCATACGATGTCATTGTCGCTCCCGATACTATTAAAGCCTATTTACCCTACTTCGGAAGAGCCTATAGAGCACCTATGGATTCAAGCGAAGGGGGAATAAAGTTTGAGAGCACCAACTTTGAATCAAATGTTCAAACAGGAAAAAAGCATGGTGAATGGCACGTTACAATTCAAACAAAAGACACATCTCGTCCCTTTACACTCTATTTTCATTTGTGGAACAATGCCACAGCACGATTAGATGTAATAGATCATGATAGACAATCAATTTCTTTTCAAGGATCGATAGAAGAAAGATAAACAAAGAAATGAAAAAAGCCCAACTAAGTGGGCTTTTCCTTATTATAATTTATCGTGGCGTTTATTTTAATTTTTCAGCTAAATGCTTTGGTAAATAAAAAGTATCATTCTTATCAATATAAACAGTTACTGAGCCAATATCAAAAGAGTTTCCGTTTAGCGTTGCTACTGAGGAGAAAGCTGGTATTCTCAAAGTTTGGCTTTTATTTTCTACAATAAGTACAGGGATATCTGCATCCTTATCTTCAATTATATACTCCATACCTTCAAATACATCATAATGCTTCGCAAAAATTCGCTGGGTTAACTCAGGAAGTGGAGTCTCCAAGCCAGACACTTTGAATAGATAGTCATTTATTTCTGTATTTTTAAGATGTCCCATTGGTACATCTCCATCAGGATGATAAGCTGCAAGCAACACCTCTTCACCAGTATGACCACCAGTTGTAAAACCAAAGCACATTCTCGAATTCATTATATTGACAATGTTATGTGTCAAATTCGGACTGTTTGCAACTTCCATATAGTTGCCCTCTTTATAGTTCCTTGATGAGAGTAAGGTTTGCAGCTGCTCATCAGTAAGGTCAATATCAGTATGTTTTTTAAACTCATCCCTCATATCTTCAGGCTCAACATCTATAAGCTTTTTCTCAATTCCTGATGCTGTGAGTTTATATTTTGATACCTCTCCAAACAACTCTTCTAGAGTTTGTGTATCATACCCCTTACACTCAGCTTTACCAATAGTAATACCACTATTGCCATGATCAGATAAAATAACTACTGCAGTCTCACCATTTTCTTTAGCAAATTCAATTGCTTTGCCTACAGCTTTATCAAAAGCTAGATACTCTGTAATTATTCCTACAGGATCGTTGCCGTGTGCTGCCCAATCCACTTGACTACCTTCGACCATTAAAAAAAAGCCGTTTTCGTTTTTAGAAAGAATTTCAATTGCTTTCTGTGTCATTTCTGCTAATGAAGGTGTGAACTCAGGATCACGATCAATATCGTATGGTAGGGCTCTATCATGGAAAAGTGCCCAAACAGGATTATCGCTATTATAATTTAGCATAGCGTTTCTATCATCCTGAATAAGCGTAGTACCATTATTTTGAAAATGCTGTTTAATGTCGTCAGTTAAAATACGGTTACCACCACCAAACATCACATCTAAATTTTGATATACCATTTGAGGAGCAAGAGCATTATAATTACCTCGATTATAATGGTGTGCTGCACAATCTGCAGGAGTTGCATGGGGAAACTCACAGGTAACAACTAGCCCTGTAGCTCTATTTTTTTCTATTCTCGAAGCTTCAAGTATGGTAACTAATGGCTGATAAGCCATTGTTGGGTCGATTTGATATAAATCATTTTCGGGATCTTGCACTGGGTATATCGATACATTTCCAGAACGTGCAGGTATACCAGTCATATAACAAGAAGTTGTAGGAGCCGAATCGCCTATAGGTGCATTGGAGGAAAAAGTAGAAACTGTGCCTGTAAAGTAAGGGTCAACATTTAAAGCATCACCCATATTATTGTATACTTTATACCAGCGCGCAGATGAATAAACGCCTATAGATGTTCCATCGGGAATCATAAGAATTACATTTTTCACAGGCCTTACCTCTTTTCCAAAAGCAATAGTTGCGAAAAAGATAAACAGTAAAAAGACATTTGTTTTTTTCATTTCAAATTTTATTTAAATTATTTATTTACAATAAAGGTACAATTTTTTATTTAATGCAATTCCAATTTTAATGTTTAAACAGCACCATTTATTTTGATTTAACCATTATATAACATTTATAGATAAAGATAGATGACTATAAATTAGTATTTTTGCACAAACTGAAAAATGAAAAAAACATGAACGAAAATAAAAGACCTCTCATTCTTATTACAAACGATGATGGATACAGAGCAAAAGGAATAAAAACTCTTACCAAATATTTAAAAGATATAGCAGATATTATAGTGTTTGCACCAGACCAACCCCACTCGGGTATGTCAAGTGCAATTACATCAATCAATCCACTTCGATACTTTTTATACAAAAAGGAGGAGAATGTTACAACATATATTTGTAACGGAACTCCTGTTGACTGCGTAAAACTAGCAATGAGTGTTCTAGAGCGAGAACCTGATATGATATTCTCTGGAATAAATCATGGGTCGAATGCTGCTATTAGTGTAATATATTCTGGAACTATGGGAGCTGCCATTGAAGGCTGTATACATGGAATTCCCTCGGTAGGAATGTCTTTATGCGATTTTGACCCAAATGCTGACTTCTCTCAAAGCGGAATAATTGCCTCACAAATTGCACAAAGAATTTGGAAAGAAGACCTACCTAAAGGTATTTGCTTAAACGTAAATGTCCCAAAAGGCGATGTTAAAGGTGTTCTGATTGCATCTCAAACAAAAGGAAAATGGACAAATGAGTTCTAGGCTTCTAAAGATGCTATGCAAAATGACATATTTTGGATGTCTGGTTTTTTTGATAATTGGGAAAAAGAGAACAAAACAAGCGATGAGTGGGCTCTTGCAAATGGATACGCATCGGTAGTTCCAGTTAAAGTTGACATGACTCACTATGAACTAATAGATCAACTAAAACATTGGGAAAAAGAGGTTGTAACTAGATAAAGTCATATCTAAATATTAACGTTGCATCAAAACAGATTATACACATGAAATATTATCTCATTGCAGGTGAAGCCTCTGGCGACTTACATGCTTCGAACCTAATGCAAGCAATAAAAGAACAAGATGATAATGCTGAGTTTCGTTTCTTTGGTGGCGACCTAATGCAACAAGTTGGTGGTACTTTAGTTAAGCATTACAGAGAGCTTGCTTTTATGGGATTTATACCTGTATTGCTCAATCTTAGAACAATACTACGTAACCTAGAAGTTTGCAAAAAAGATATTCTAAAGTTTTCACCCGACGTAGTAATCTTAGTCGACTATCCTGGATTCAATTTAAAGATAGCTAAATACCTTAAGCTAAACACCTCAATCCCTGCTATATATTACATATCTCCAAAGATTTGGGCTTGGAAAGAATATCGTATTAAATCGTTTAAGAAGTATGTAGATCAAATGCTATCTATACTACCTTTTGAAGTTGACTTTTACAAAAAGCATAATTATCCTGTCAACTATGTAGGAAATCCCACAGTGGATGCAATAGTAAATAGAAAAGATAGCAATCAAACATTCCAAGAGTTTATCGAAAAAAACAAACTTGAAGATAAACCCATTATTGCAATATTAGCTGGTAGCAGAAAACAGGAGATTGAAGATAATTTACCCTCAATGCTTAAAGCAATAGAGATGTTCAAAAGCCATCAAATAGTTATAGCAGGAGCTCCTGGTATTGAAGAGAGTTTATATGACGAATTTATACCTCAAAAAAATGCATCATTAATATTTGGTCAAACCTACAATATACTTGCCCAAGCAAATGCTGCTTTAGTTACATCTGGCACAGCTACCTTAGAGGCTGCGTTACTAAATGTACCACAAGTAGTGTGTTACAAAACCCCAGTACCTAAACTTTCCTATTGGGCATTTAAAAATATACTTCACACCCCCTATATCTCTTTAGTAAATCTAATTGCTAATAAAGAGGTAGTGAAAGAGCTATTTGCAAAGTTTTTTTCTGTAGAGAGCATTCACGATGAAACAGAAAAACTACTCTTCGATTCTAAGTATCGTCAGAAAATGTTAGATGAATACCAACTGATTCAAGATATCTTAGGAAAAGAGAATGCATCAGAAAAAGCTGCTAAGCTAATATACACCCGTTTGTCTAAGTGACACAATCACCCTGAAATAGAGACAAAATACTATCAAAAGCCTTGAAAAGCTTTCATATAAGCAGTTTTTTTACTTTCTTTGTATATATAAGTAACCTTTAAAACAAAATCATATGAAAATAGGTATTCTCACATCGGGTGGCGATTGTCCTGGAATAAATGCAACCATAAGAGGCGTTGGTAAAACGGCTATTAACCATTACGGAATGGAAGTGATTGGTATTCACAATGGCTTTTCGGGGATAATAAACAAAGACACCTCGGTTCTCACAGAACGTTCTCTCTCGGGTATCTTAAATCTTGGTGGAACTATATTGGGTACAGCCCGTGAAAAAAGTTTTCGCAAGTTAATAAACTCTCCCAACAAAGAAGATCGTGAAATAATTATAAAAGCATACAAAGATCTAGGAATCGACTGCTTAGTTTGTATTGGTGGTAATGGAACACAGCGCACAACCTGGATGCTATCCGAATTGGGTCTGAATGTTATAGGACTTCCAAAAACAATAGATAACGATATATATGGTACCGATATAACTTTTGGTTTTGATACCGCAGTGGGTATTGCAACTGAAGCTATTGACAGGTTACACTCAACTGCAAGCTCTCATCGCCGAGTAATGGTGATAGAGCTAATGGGTCACCATGCTGGATGGATTACCCTTAATAGTGGTATGGCTGGTGGTGCTGATATAATACTTCTACCAGAGTTAGGGTATAACATGAAAGTTATTATTGATAAAATAAAAGAGCGTTTAGAAATGGGTAAACCCTACTCAATTGTAGCAGTTGCAGAAGGAATAGAAATTCATGGTAGCAAAATGCGACCAGCAAGTTTCTTTGCACACCACATTGAAAAAGAGACAGGTATCGAAACACGCGAAACCGTATTAGGGTATGTTCAAAGAGGAGGTTCACCCTCTCCATTCGACAGAACATTGGGTACAGAATTAGGAGGCCATGCTACTCAGCTTATTCATGAGGGTAAGTTCGGAAGAATGGTATCTGTAAAAGGAAGAGGTATTAGCGATGTTCCTCTTTCTGAAGTGGCTGGTAAACTTAGATTGGTTACGCCCGACAACAACTTGATTGTTCAAGGAAAACGCATAGGTATTTCATTTGGTGTAAGCAACGACTAATAACTATAACATTAATCTTACAGCTACATTAATAAAAAATTAAAAGCTCCTTTTCTTTTTTTAGAAAAGGAGCTTTTATATATCAGAAATACAGCAATCTACATTTATGTTCAAACTGTTTCACTACTTACTGTATTAATATCTTCTATCTTATCGTCCGTATCACTATTCAACAATTTATTTTGAAACTCAATATCTTCATCAATCTTCTTTAAAGCTTTTTCTGATGCTTTCTGGTGCGATTCTTTTTTAGAATAACCGACACCATCACCACATTCAACATCAGCTACAAATACACGAGAATGAAAAATTGGATTATGTTTAGAATCATGATAAGAGTCAACAAGATCAAATCTTACTTCAAGTTTATATTTTTGCCCCCACTCTATCAGCCTCGATTTAAAATCAATTTCAGTTTTTACAACGCCTTCAAAATCGAGATGCTTCTCGATAAGTGTATTAAAAACAAATTTCTTTGCCACTCTATATCCTTGATCAAGGTAGATAGCCCCTATAAGAGCCTCTAAGGCATCTCCATACATATTGGTGTTGTGGGCTACATTGCGCGTAGATGTAACCAAGAGGTCCTCCAATCCCAGCTCTGCAGCCAATTTATTCATTGTCTCTCGCTGTACAATACGCGAACGCATATTGGTAAGAAAACCCTCTTTCTTGTTTTCAAACTCCTTGTACAATATATCAGCAATGATAGCATCTAGAATAGCGTCGCCCAAAAACTCCAGGCGCTCATTATTTACCCACTTACCGTTGTTTAATTTTATTGAAGAAGACTTGTGTGCTACTGCTTGTTGGTATAGAGATATATCGTGAGGATAAAATCCTACTATCTTGTAAAATGTAAGATAGGGCTCCTTCCCTTTTCTAGGAATAGCCCTTATCTTTTTGTATAATTTTTTAATCACACCTACTCTGTGTATTTTCTGAAAATTACAGTTGCATTGTGCCCCCCAAATCCAAAAGTGTTGGATAGAGCTGTATTAATCTCTCTTTTCTGAGGTTTATTAAATGTAAAATTCAAATTGTAATCAATCTCAGGATCTTCATCACCCTCTTCAAAATTGATAGTAGGAGGTACTATTTGATCTCTTATTGATAAAACACAAAAGAGCGCTTCAATTGCTCCTGCTGCACCCAGAAGGTGACCAGTCATAGATTTGGTTGAACTAAGACTTAACTTATAGCTATGCTCTCCAAAAACATCCAAAACTGCTTTAGGTTCTGAGATATCTCCAACTGGTGTGGAAGTTCCATGTAAGTTTATATAATCTATCTCTTCAGGTTGCATTTCTGCATCTTCCAAAGCATTTCTCATTACAAGTTTAGCTCCATCTCCGTCAGGGTGTGAAGCTGTTAAATGATAGGCATCAGCAGACATACCAGTTCCTATAACTTCAGCATATATTTTTGCTCCACGAGCTTTAGCATGCTCATACTCCTCTAATATAAGAGAGGCAGCACCCTCGCCCATCACAAAACCGTCGCGACTTTTACTAAAAGGTCTCGATGCTGTTTCAGGCGAATCATTTCGAGTAGAGATTGCATGCATAGCATTAAATCCTCCTACTCCAGCCTCTGTTATAGCAGCTTCGGCGCCACCAGTAACAAAAGCATTTGCTTTGCCCAATCTAATAAGATTGTAAGCATCTGATATAGCGTGTGTTGAGGAAGCGCATGCAGACACTGTAGCATAATTAGGACCACGCAGTCCGTAAATCATAGAGATGTGCCCTGTGGCAATATCTGCTATCATTTTCGGAATGAAAAAAGGATTAAATCTTGGTCCCTTCTCTTTGTTTTTTGCGTAATATCCTACTTCTTCTTCAAACGTTTGAATACCACCAATACCAGCCGAAAAGATAACACCTATCTTATCAAGGTTCTCTTTTTCGAAATCCAAACCCGAATCTTCTATTGCTTCTTTCGCAGCAACTATAGCCAGTTGTGAATACCTATCTAATCTTCTCGCTTCTTTTCTATCGAAATGTTCTAAAACATCAAAACCCTTAACTTCGCAAGCGAATTGTGTCTTGAATAATGATGAGTCGAACAAAGTAATAGGTCTAGCTCCACTCTTACCCGCAATTGCACTTTCCCACGTTTCATTAACGTTGTTGCCAATTGGGCTGAGGATTCCTAGACCTGTTACTACTACTCTTTTTAATTCCATGTAATTATATTAATGGATATTTATTTTACGTGCTCTTCTACATAAGCAACCGCATCTCCAACAGTTTCTATTTTTTCAGCTTGATCATCTGGAATAGAGATATTAAACTCCTTTTCGAACTCCATTATCAACTCTACTGTATCTAATGAATCTGCGCCTAAATCATTTGTGAAGCTTGCTTCGTTGGTAACTTCAGATTCTTCAACTCCTAATTTATCAACGATAATTGCTTTTACTCTTGATGCTGTTTCAGACATAATTTTTTGATATTAATTAATAAATAAACTTTTATTCGTAATTTTGCGTTGCAAAGTAAATGATTTTTTATCGAATAAAACAAACTTTCATCCTAGAAATTGGGAAAAAGTGCACAATTTTGAGTTTTTTGTGCAAATATCAATGTTTTTATGACACAAATAGCCCTTTTTTCATCCGGAAATGGAACAAATGCAGAAAATATAGCCAACTATTTCGAGAAAAATAGTCAAATTAAGGTAGCAGTTATTATTTCCAACAAGCAAAATGCATATGTACATCAGCGTGCAAAAGTGTTAAAGATACCTTCTTATAGTTTCAGTAAAAATGAAATAATGGAGGGCACATCCCTCTTAAAACTTTTATCTGAATATAAGATAGATTACATCATCCTTGCTGGTTTCTTACTAAAAGTGCCACAAACTATACTAAACAACTTCCCCAACAAAATTATTAATATACACCCAGCACTACTGCCTAAATATGGTGGCAAAGGGATGTATGGTGACAATGTGCACAAAAAAGTTGTGGAAATGCGAGATTCAAAATCAGGTATCACTATACACTATGTAAATGAGAAGTATGATGAAGGGGAAATTATTTTTCAAGAATCTTGCACTATTTCACCAGAAGACACCTATAAAGATGTTGCACGAAAAGTACATAATCTTGAATATGCCCATTTTCCACGAGTTATAGAAGAGATTATTCTTAGTAATAAATAGAATTATCAGCAGAAAACACTCTATAAAGACCCGTTTTGGGTAGAAAAGAAGAAAAAAAGCTCTTTTTGAAGAAAAAAGCCATATAATTTGTTTGGGAATAAAAAATTGTATTATCTTTGCAACGCTTTTTGCGGCTGTGGCGTAATTGGTAGCCGCGCTAGACTTAGGATCTAGTGACGAGAGTCGTGGGGGTTCGAGTCCCTTCAGCCGCACAAAAAGAAGCTTTAAGCCTTCTGAACAAAACGTCGTAATCGAATGATTACGACGTTTTGTTTGTTATATACTATATTATACTACCCTATCTACTCTACCTATACGTATATTGACAAGTGTGGAAGCACTTAGTTAGATGAATATTCTCTATATTTGCTTCAATAATCTAAGAAACAGAATAAAAACTACAAATATGAAAATAGTATTTGCCACTAACAACGAACATAAGCTTGATGAAATAACGAAAATAAGTAGAGGAAAACTGGAAATATTAAGCTTAAGCGATATAAACTGCCACGAGGAGATACCCGAAACAGGAGATACCCTAAAAGAGAATGCGCTTATCAAAGCAAAGTATGTAAAAGATAAGTTTGGATTGGACTGTTTTGCTGATGACACAGGACTAGAAGTTGACGCACTGAACAACGCCCCAGGAATTTACTCATCGCGATATGCAGGACCAAACTGCGATCCAGAGGATAATATGCAAAAGCTATTGCAAGACTTGCATGGGTTGAAAAACAGAAAAGCCCAATTTAGAACAGTTATAGCTCTTATATTGAATGGTAAAGAACATTACTTTGAGGGTGTTGTAAAAGGAGAGATCATCCATCAGAAAAAAGGAAGCAATGGATTTGGTTACGATCCTATTTTTAAACCTATAGGATATGACAAAACATTTGGTGAACTTCCAGAAGAGATAAAGAACAGTTTAAGCCATAGAGCTATCGCTACTCAAAAACTGGTAGATTTTCTACTTAAACAAAAAACAGAGGGGTAAATGCTAAAAATTAAATAAAGAATATAGCAGCACCTGCCATACTAATAAATGCTCCTATAACCTGCTGAGCTGTTACCTTCTCCTTAAACATAATAGCCGAAGGAATAATAATGATAATAGGAGCTAATGCCATAAGTGCCGAAGCAACCCCTGTATGTGTACGCTGAATAGCAAATAGAGACAACACCACCCCTATAAAAGGACCAAAGATAGTTCCAATAGTGATAGCTTTCATACTTTTAAAATCTTTAAAAGCCAACACTACTCTATTCATACGTTTAAGATAAATCATAAGAATAAGGAAACTAACAAAACCAAAAATGGCTCTAATTTGTGTAGCTGCAAGTGGATCATAATCGCCCATTCCTTTCTTACTGAGCACAAGACCCAGTGCCTGTCCAAGAGCGCCTCCCAATGCAAACAAAAACCCTTTAAGGGGTATGTTAAGCTTTAATCTTTTACCTGCAATAGCAATAATTACACCTGAAACACTCACCAAAATTCCAATAATGCTTTGCAGCGAAAGTACCTCGCTCAAAAAAACCCAGCCTATTATAGCTGTAAGCATAGGTGCAAGACTCATTACCAACTGAGAAGTACGCGAACCTATAACTACATAAGATTGAAAAAGCAATAAGTCTCCAATAAAAAACCCAACAACACCCGATATTGCTAACCAAAACCAGCTTTCTGCAGTGGCATCAGTTGGGATAAACGAATTGCCTGTGGCCATCAAAGCAACTCCTAAAAATATAAGAGCTAAAAAAAGGCGAATTAAATTAACAGTAAGTGAGCCAACAGTGTGCCCTGCTTTTTCGAAATAAAGTGCACTCATGGTCCAGCAAAAAGCCACGGCTAATGAGGCTATTTCGCCAATGTGTGATTCAAAAAACATACGATAATGTATAGATTTGTTTGTGTAAAAAAAATGGTAAATAAATGATGCTGCAAATGTACATTTTTAAATCTAGTTGCAACAATATTTACCTACCACTTTTTTTATACAACACGCGTAATCACTACACAATCTCTTCTGCTACAAATCCAGTTCTCTTAATTGTTTTAATTATATCTTTTGCTTCTAAACTTTCTGACTCCACTGTAAGTACCTTGTCTACATGATTAGTATCTACTTGCCAAGAAGCAACTCCTTCTTTTTTATCTAAAAATGGCTTTACTCGTGCTTCACAGTTCGAGCACTCTATGTTAGTTTTAAATTTCAATGTTTTCATATTATTTATAATCTAGTTTTAATTTGTTTCTGTATATAAACTGATGCTTTAAACCTTCTTTATTGCAAAAATATTTATAGCTTCTTTGATTTAAGACGTAAACTATTCGTTACAACACTTACTGAACTCAACGCCATAGCTGCACCTGCAATCATAGGATTCAACAGAAACCCATTGATAGGATACAAAATTCCTGCTGCGATGGGTATACCTATAACATTGTAGATAAAAGCCCAGAAAAGATTCTGTCTAATAGTCTTCACTGTTCTATCTGACAAACGAATTGCTTTAGGGATCTTCAGTAAATCGGACGAGATAATAGTCATTTTTGCCACCTCCATTGCAATGTCACTTCCTTTACCCATAGCAATACTTACATCGGCTTGTGCAAGAGCACCGCTATCGTTGATGCCATCGCCCACCATTGCCACAACTTTGCCTTGCTCTTGTAGTTCTTTCACCAAGCGAGCTTTCTCTTCAGGTAGTACATTGCCTTTGTAGTTGTCGATAGCCAACTCTTCTGCAAGTGCTTTAGCAACCATTTCATTGTCTCCTGTAAAGATAGCAGTATCAATATGCATCTTTCTCAATTGATTGATAGCTTCTTTTGTGGTAGGTTTTAGTTTATCGGTAATAGAAATTACACCAAGAGCCATGTTTTTGTCAGCAAAAACAGTTACTGTATGTGCGGCTTCCAACTCTTTCTTAATGGATTTCTCCATTAATGGAGAAATAACAATATTTTTTGAACGAATGTATTGTGGATTACCCACAAAATAGGATTCTCCATTATATTTACCATCAATACCCTTACCACTCACCTGCTGCACCTCAACATTGTCTAGCAATTTACCATCCTCTTTCATGCTCGCAGTAATGGCATCAGCCAATGGATGTTCGGATTGTGCTTCTATACTATATAAAATATTCATTTGTTCCTCTGTAATGCTGTCATTCCATGCAATACTGCTCACAACAGGACGTCCTTCGGTAAGAGTTCCAGTCTTGTCAAGTACAACTATATCAATCTTTCTACTCAACTCTAAACTTACAGCATCTTTAATAAGAATGCCTTCTTCGGCTCCTTTACCAATACCTACCATTATAGCAGTGGGTGTTGCAAGTCCCAATGCACACGGACATGCAATAACCAACACTGTCACCATTGCCAATAGACCATGAACTAGGCTCTCATCGCCACCCAGAATCAGCCAAAGAGCAAAGCTCAATAGGGCAATACCCATAACAACGGGTACAAATATACCCGCAATTTTATCCACCAAGTTTTGCACAGGAGCTTTACTACCTTGGGCTTGTTCAACTGTTTTAATAATATGTGCTAGTAAAGTATCTTTTCCTACTTTATTAGCTCTAAATCTAAAGCTTCCCTTCTGATTGATAGTTCCAGCAAACACTTCAGAGTTTAAAGTCTTTTCTACAGCAATTGGCTCACCACTAATCATACTTTCATCTATAAACGATGACCCTGTCGTCACCACACCATCCACAGCAATCCTATCACCAGGTTTCACCAAAACAATATCACCTACTTGCACCTCAGAAATAGACACCTCAGTTGGCACATCATTTTTAAAAACAATAACCGTATCGGGTTGCAAACCCATCAGTTTTTTTATGGCAGTTGAGGTATTCCCTTTTGCGCGCTCTTCCAACATTTTACCTAACAAGATAAATGCAATAATAACACCCGATGCCTCAAAATAGACATGTGCTTCCAAACCCCTACTTGTCCAAAACTCCTCGAAAAAGATATTAAACACACTAAACAGATAAGCTATACCCGTACTTAGTGCAACAAGTGTATCCATATTAGCTGAAAAGCGCTTTGCTTGTTTCCATGCACCCACAAAAAATCGCCATCCAAAAACAAACAGAATAGGTGTTGCCAATGCCCACATAATGTAGTCGGCATATGGCATGTTCATAAACACCATACCAATTAACATCAACGGAGTTGCCAATGCTACTGCACTTATCGTGTCTCGCTTCAGCTTCTTATACCGCTCCTCTTGCAGATGTTCTATATTCTCGCGCAACGACTCTTGCTCCTCAATCAACAGGTCGAAACCCACATCTTTTAATGCAGATTTCATTTCTGATAGATCCGAAACCTCTGGTATATACTCTATCATGGCTTTGCCATTGGCAAAATTAACAGCAGCGTCCAAAACCCCTGGTACAAAAGACAATACATTTTGTGAACTTGAAGCACAGGCTGCACAAGTCATATTCATCACTGGAAACGATTGTTTCACCGTGTTAACAACTATCCCTTCCTTACGTAATAGGGTTACAGCTTCTTGAATTACTTCAGCCGCATCATCTTCATCTTCGATAGTAAGTAACAACTCATTGTTGTCTTCATTAAAGCTAGCGTCAGCAAGTTCTTCAATGGCTTTCAATGATGTAAGCAAATCATTGGGTGAAGATGGTTGGTTTTTCAATTGAATTATATGCATAGGATCCTTATTTATAATCATTGTAATTAAGTTACCTGCAAAGATAATTAAAAAATATAGATACACAACAGTCTTATTATTTGTAAAAGGAGTATTTTTATTGTACTTTCGCTTTGCTTATATTTTAACAACAATATTACATCACAATGGATTACAAAAAAACAATTGCATTTGCTATCATGAGCCTGTTTTTCATTCAGGCATCTTTTGCACAAAAGAAACAGTTAGACCACACGGTTTACGACGATTGGAAGAGTCTTTCAAACATTTCTGTTAGCGATGATGGAAGGTTTGCCGCTACTATCATTAAACCTCAAGAGGGAGATAGTAAACTATTCATTCAAGACTTGAAAAAGAGGAAAACCTTCGAATACAATCGTATCTCGACCTACAACCTCTCTCCAGATGGTAAACAAACAGTAGCTCTTCTTAAAGCCCCCTTTGCAGACACTCGTCAGGCAAAGATTGATAAAAAGAAGAAAGAAGAAATGCCTAAAGACTCACTGTTGATTATCAACAATGAAACTTTCACCTATTACATTTTGCCTGATGTAGAATCATACAAAACATCGCAAGAGTTAGGCAACTATGTTGCATACAAAACTTCTATAGAACCCAAAACAGCAACAATGCCTTCCGATAGCACTGTTGCTACAAATGACTCTATTGAAAGCAAACCCAAAAAGAAGAGTAGTGCCAAAAAGAAAGATGTTCTTATTTTACACAATCTTTCAACTCAAATTCAAGATACATTGCAAAATGCCAAAGACTACACTTTCAACAAGTATGGCAACGCTTTTGCTACAATTATAGAACCCGAAAAGAAGGACTCTACAAACACTCCTGGTGTACTGTTTATTGATTTAGACAATTATTCTAAAAAACGCATATCAAACGAAATAGCAGAATACAAATCATTGAGCTTTGACGAAGATGGTAAGCAGTTAATATACCTTGCTACAAAAGACACCTCTAAAATAGAGCAAAAAGTATTTGATGTGCGCTACTTTTCAAACCAGGCTGACTCAGCAATTATACTAGCCAACACAAGCAGTGTAGAATTGCCCAACAATTGGATATTTAATGAAAATAGCAACCCCTATTTTAGCAAGAACGGTAAAAGAGTCATAATTGGCAGTGCCCCTAAGCAAGCACCAAAAGACACCACTATTGTAGACTTTGAAGTAGCCACCTTAGATATTTGGCACTGGGAAGATCCATACCTACAGCCTCAACAGCTAAAAAACTTATCAAGAGACTTAAAAAGAACTTATAGTGGAGTGATAGAATTGGACAAGGATAATAAATTCACCTTACTTGCAAATGAAGATATACCCTACACTACTATATCTGATGAAAACAATGGTGAATATGCCCTTCTATATACAAATGTGCCTTACCGTATAGAGAGCCAATGGGGACAAAGCAAATATGATGCATGGTTACATAGCTTCGAAACAGGCGAGACCACACTTATTGACACAGCTATGCCTAGTCCTCCCTCTTTTTCGGCACAAGGTAACTATTCATATTGGTTTGATGTAAATGAAGGACATTGGTTTGTATATGACAACAAAACAACAGAGACTGTAAATATAACCAAAGACATTCCAGTAAACTTTTGGAATGAGAAACACGATGTTCCAAGCGAGCCTCGCCCATACGGAATGCCCATATGGGGAAAGGACGATGCATACATGCTAGTATATGACGCATATGATATTTGGAAGATTGACCCAAAAGGTGAAACAAAAGCAATAAATATTACGCAAAGTCTAGGGCGTAATGACTCAATTACATTTCGCTACCTCAACACAGATAGAGAGAAGCGTTTTGTAGAGCCTCAAGAGACACTGCTGCTTCAAGCTTTCGACAACAAAACAAAAGAGAGTGGCTTCTATACCTACAAACCAAAGAGCAGAAGAAACCCCATCGAGAAACTAGTAATAGATAAATACACTTTTTCAACCATTACAAAAGCTAAAAATAGTGATGTTATAGCATATCAAAAAAGCAATTTCAATACATCACCCAATCTATATGTAACAAGCAACTGGTGGAAAACCTCTGGTAAACTTACAGATATCAACCCACAGATGAAAGAGTATAAATGGGGTACACCTGAATTGTATTCATGGACATCATATACAGGTGAGCCTTTGGAAGGAGTTCTTTATAAACCCGAAGGTTTTGACGAAACTAAGAAATACCCCGTAATGATATATTTCTACGAAAAGCACTCCGACAATCTTTACAGATATATGCCGCCAGCACCTAGTGCTTCAACAATAAACATACCGTTTTATAGCAGTAGAGATTACATTGTGTTCACCCCCGATATCAACTACACAGTAGGACAACCCGGACAAGATGCCTACGATGCAATTGTATCGGGTGCTGAGTCGTTAGCCAAAAATAGTTGGATAGATAAAGACAATATGGCAATACAAGGACAAAGCTGGGGTGGATATCAAGTGGCTTATCTAGTTACCAAAACAGATATGTTTAAAGCTGCAGGCTCTGGAGCTCCTGTATCAAATATGACCAGTGCTTATGGTGGTATTCGTTGGAGTTCGGGCAACAGCCGACAAGTTCAGTACGAAAGAGGACAGTCGCGACTGGGAACCACAATGATAGAGTCATTGGAAACCTATATCGATAACTCTCCCCTCTTCTTTGCAGACAAGATAAACACCCCTCTACTCATTATGCACAACGATAATGACGGAGCTGTTCCATGGTATCAAGGCATTGAGCTTTATATGACAATGAGGAGACTTGAAAAGCCCGTATGGATGCTTCAATACAATAAAGAAGAGCACAACCTTATGCAACGACGCAATAGGAAAGACCTATCGATACGTATGCAACAATTCTTCGATCACTATCTAAAAGGAGAACCAGCGCCAGTATGGCTAACAAAAGGTATACCTGCAACAGAAAAAGGGAAAGATTGGGGGTTTAAATTAGATGTTGAAAGTGATAACAATAATCTCACTCACTAAATTCATTATACTGTTTAAAATATCATATACATTATGACATATACTATAAAAAAGATCATTCGTGCAACAGCCTTGCCACTCATAGCTGCATTTGCATTAGCAAGCTGTACATCACAACCAGAGCAGAAAGAGTGTACAACGTACAAAGAGGCAAAGCTACCTGTTGAGGTAACCTCCGATTGGTCGTCTGTTTCCCCTGGCGTACAAGCTTCTATAGGTAGTATTGATGAGCGATACATACAGCACGAAATTCCCAAAATAGCCAAAACCACTCACTGGGAAGGTGCTGCTTGGAAGGGAGAAAGAGTTTCTGCGCAAATCATTCTTTGGAGCAAGGATAGCGTACCTTGTGTTAGGATGAAGCTGTCGAACTTTAAAGGAGAAGACGGAGCTACTATAAATTCAGAGAACGTCCAAATAAGATTTGTACGATACGTGCTAACTGATGAGTTTGCTGGAGGATGTGGTTATCGCAAGCCCGAAGATTATCCAGTATCATTAAGTGCAGATGTGCTTGACAATGTAGGCTGCATGGATATTGATGCAGAAACAGCTCGCCCAGTTTGGATTACAATAGATGTTCCTTCTGATGCAGCTGCTGGTAAGTATAGCGCCAATCTTGACCTGTTTGCCAATGGCAAAAAGAGAGAAACCTTTACATTTAACCTCAACATAGTTGATAAAACATTGCCTCACTACACTGAGTGGGCTTTTCATTTAGATTTGTGGCAAAACCCATATGCTGTAGCACGTGCCGAAGGTGTCGAACCATGGTCCTATGAGCACTGGGAGGCTTTGAAACCTACAATGCAGATGTTGGCTAGTGCAGGTCAAAAAGTAATTACAGCTACGTTGAACAAACGTCCATGGAACGGACAAACTGAAGATCCATTTGACACAATGATTGAATGGAACAAAAAAGCAGATGGCACTTGGGAGTATGACTATACAGTATTTGACAACTGGGTTAATTTTATGATGGACCTTGGTATTACTAAACAGATCAATTGCTACTCGATGGTTCCTTGGGGTAATATCTTATTCTACTTCGATGAAGCAACAAACCAAGAGGTGAAAGTAGCAGCAGCGCCAGGAACAAAAGAATACGAAGAGCTTTGGAAACCATTTCTTACAGATTTCACAAAACACTTGAAAGAAAAAGGATGGGAAAACAAAACACTCATTGCAATGGACGAACGTTCGCCTGCCGAGATGAAAGCAATGCTCTCTTTGTTAAAAGAGGCTGCACCTACACTAGGTGTTGCTTTGGCTGACAATCATAAAAGCTATAAACTTTATCCCGACCAGCTAATTGACCTATGTGTAGCACACGGAGCAACAGTTGAACAAGATGATAGAGCTTATCGTGCCGAAAACAACTATGTAACCACATGGTATGTAAGTTGTGCTCATGACTTTCCCAATGTATTCACCTTTTCGCCTCCTGCCGAAGGTGCGTTTATTGGTTGGTACACTATGGCAGGAAACTTTGATGGGTTCCTACGTTGGGCATACAACAGCTATACAAAAGAATCACCAGTTGACACCCGCTTCAGAACATGGCCTGCTGGAGATACCCACTTAGTTTATCCAAATAGTAGAAGCTCTATTCGCTTCGAACGATTGATGGAGGGTATACAAGATGCAGAGAAAATAAGAATTGTTAGAGAAACACTACAGCAAGACACTTCTGACGAAGGAAAACAAAAGCTAGTAGAGTTTAATGATCTTCTCGAAACATTTAATATATTGAAGCGACCCGAAAACTTAGAGGAGATGCTAGCCAAAGGAAAAGCATTTTTAAACAACCCTGAGCTTTTCAAGTAACTGATATATATTGTAGAACAAAAAAACAGACTTAAAATGAAGCCCACCTATGATTATTTAATACTCATTGGTGGGCTTCTTTTTACAAAATAGAATATAGTACAAGGCGCCGCACCTTGTCGATATAGACAACTACCTGAAAGACTTATGATAGATTATCATAAGGATAATATGAAATGCAGAGGTAACAGGCACGCTATCAATATAGTTAATTCTATAAATGTAACTTGTACAACAATAAAGTTTACCTATATTTGCCTAGTAAAACTATAATGAGAGAGTAAGTAACAATTGAAACTAAACATCAATAAGCTTTGTAACTAACAATAACAAGTAAAAAAATGAACAGACAAAACATTGCCAAAGTTATGCTTTGCTGCGCACCTCTTTACGCATGCAATACAACTCAAACAGAAGAGACCCAAAAGCCAAATGTAATCTACATTTTGGCTGATGATCTTGGATATGGAGATATTGAGCCATACGGACAAGAGATAATTAAAACACCATACCTTACCCAAATGGCAAGTGAGGGGATGATGTTTATGCAACACTATGCAGGCAGCACGGTAAGTGCCCCATCGCGTGGATCACTTATGACTGGCTTACACACAGGTAATTCGCAAATAAGAGGAAACAAAGAGATTGCACCCGAAGGACAACAGCCAATGGAGGGAGATACCTACACAATTGGCAAGATGATGAAACAAGAGGGCTACACAACAGGCATCTTCGGAAAATGGGGCTTAGGTTATCCAGAGTCACCATCTATACCCAAGAAAATGGGGTTTGATGAGTTTTATGGATACAATTGCCAACGCATGGCACACACCTATTATCCCGAACACCTTTGGAGAAATGAAGAGAAAGTAATTTTAAAAGACAATTTGGATGGTGCTCGCAACACCTATTCACAAGAATTAATTCATCAAGAAGCGCTACAGTTTATACGCAACAATAAAGACAAGCCTTTCTTTGCAATGCTTACTTATACATTGCCTCACGCGGAGCTCAACCTACCACACGACTCTATTTACCATATATATGAAGATATGTTTGAAGAGACCCCCTACTCAGGAGGCTATCACGATAGCGAAAAACCTCGTGCTTCATTTGCAGCAATGGTGTCGCTCCTCGACAAATATGTGGGCGAAGTGATGCTTGAGCTTAAGGAGCTAGGTATCGACGACAATACAATTGTAATATTTACAAGCGACAATGGACCACACATGGAAGGTGGAGCCGATCCCAAATTCTTCAACAGTTCGGGTCCTTTGCGAGGCATAAAAAGAGATCTGTATGAAGGAGGTATACGTGTACCCATGATTGTGCGTTATCCAAATAAAGTAGAAGCAGGCTCCTCAACCAATCATATAAGCGCATTTTGGGATATTATGCCCACACTTGCCAATTTAATTAATATAGAACTGCCCAGTGAGGAACAAACAGATGGTATATCATTCCTACCCACTCTATTGAACAAGGGAAAACAACAAGAGCATGAATATCTCTATTGGGAGTTTCACGAAGGTGGTGGACGATTGGCATTGCGCGAAGGCGATTGGAAAATGGTTGTGCTAAATGCAAAGACAGAAGAAGAGGTAGAGCTATATAATTTAGCCAACGATTTAGCAGAAACAAACAACCTAATTGACGAAGAAGCTGATAAAGCAAAAGAGATGTACGACAAGCTAAAGTCTATTAGAACAGAATCGAGTATCTTCCCATTTTACAATAACAATTAATAGACTTACAGGGCTGTTTTTAAATATAATCTGTAATTATGAGCTATTTAATGAAATACTTTAAGCGTTAACAGTACACTAAAGAAATATTTCTTTATATTTGCATATCACAGATATAAACAAACTGTCATTATAGCAGAGATAACAATCAACTACAATACGTTATATTTAATTTTTAGCGCTATCTAATATTGTAAATTGATTACCTAAATACAAAACCCAATTAATTAAATAAACAAATTAAACAAAAATGAAAAAGTTATTTTACTTACTCATGCTTGCTTTTTTGATTACTGGTTGTAATACTACCACTAGTGAAAGCAGTTATGAGCCATTGACAACGGAGGTGCCTACAAGACCTGCGGGACAAAAAGATGTGTTAGGATTAACTACTCCTAAAATGGAAACTGTGCGTGTAGGTTTCATCGGACTGGGTATGCGTGGTCCGGGTGCAGTGAGACGTTTTACTCATATACCAGGAGTAGAGATAGTTGCATTGTGCGACCTGCATACTGATAGAGTTGAAAGAACGCAAAAGATTCTTGAGAATGCTGGTTTTCCAGAGGCTGCTAGCTATAGTGGCGAGGAGGAGTCGTGGAAAGAGCTGTGCGATAGAGATGATATAGATTTAGTGTATATTGCTACAGACTGGAAGCGCCATGCCGACATGATGATTTATGCCATGGAGCAAGGCAAACATGTAGCTTGTGAAGTGCCTGCTGCTATGACTATGGAGGAGATTTGGGCTGTAATAGAAACTGCCGAAAGAACTCAAAAACACTGCATGCAACTAGAAAACTGTGTGTACGACTTCTTTGAGCTTACAACATTGAATATGGCTCAACAAGGAGTGTTTGGTGAAGTATTGTATGCAGAAGGTGCATACATACACCAACTAGAAGATTTCTGGAACTCTTACGAAGCTGACTGGCGCTTAGAGTATAACAAGAACCACCGTGGTGATGTGTATGCAACTCACGGAATGGGACCTGCTTGTCAGCTACTTGACATACACCGTGGCGACAAGATGAACTACTTGGTTGCAATGGATGGAAAGCCTGTTAGTATACCCAACTACCTAAGAGAGGTGCGCGGCGAAGAGGTTGTAGATTTTAAAAATGGTCAAAACACTATGACTATGATTAAAACTGAAAAAGGAAAAACAATCCACATTCAACATGATGTTGCATCGCCTCGTCCATATAGCAGGATGTATCAGCTAACTGGTACAAAAGGATTTGCCAACAAATATCCAATACAAGGTTATGCTTTACAAGGATCGGAACTAGACAGTGATGTGGCTCCAAATCATGAAAACCTAAATGCACATTCATATGTGCCCGAAGAGGTAAAAAAAGCATTGATGGAGAAATACAAACACCCCATTCATATAGAGCTTGAAGAGAAAGCTAAACAAGTTGGTGGACATGGAGGCATGGATTTTATTATGGACTATCGCCTAATTTACTGCTTGCAAAATGGTTTGCCATTGGATATGGATGTATATGACCTTGCAGAGTGGTGCTGCCTAGCTCCTCTTACAGCATTGTCACTCGAAAACAATAGTGCACCAGTTATTATTCCAGACTTCACACGTGGTGGATGGGAAAAAATTGATGGCTATAGACATGCATTTGTAGAAGAATAATATAACTATTTCAACTGCTTGCTCTAAGCAGAAATAGGAACTAAATAAAAAAACCTTCTCACTATTCATTAGTGCGAAGGTTTTTTTGTTTCTTTATTTTAAAATAGGCTCAACAGAATATCATCCGCGTTGTCTCATTGCTTCAAAAGTTAATACAGCTGTAGAAACTGAAACATTCAACGAGTCGAGCTTCCCGCGCATTGGTATCTTTATTCTCATTGTTGCATTGTTGAGCCAGCTATCGGTCAAGCCATCAGCCTCAGTACCCATTACAACAGCCGATGCGCCACGATAGTCAACATCTTGATACCACTCTGCCGCCTCCAGCTCTGCAGCATAAAATGCTATTGAATGCGCATGTAGCCACTCCATTGCCTCTTGCGATGTGCAAACTGCTGTTTGTACTGTAAACAATCCACCTACGCTAGAGCGAATCACATTGGGATTGTAAATATCTGTTTGCGGATCGCACACTATCACAGCATCAACTGCTGCGGCATCTGCTGTGCGAAGGATAGCACCTAAGTTGCCTGGCTTTTCAACCGACTCCAAAATTATGACAAAAGGATTGTCAGACAAACTGATACCTGCAAGTGTATGGGGTTTTGGCTGTGTTAATGCAATCAAACCATCCGACGATGTGCGATAAGATACTTTTTTAAATACCTGAGGTGTAATATCAAAAATTATATCATCATCAATAGAATCCAACACATCAGGATAATCTGTGTTTTCGAACAGTTCGCGACACACATACACCTCTTTTAAAGAATAACCGCCAGCCAAAGCTAGCGATAATTCTCTTGCACCTTCGATAACAAAAAGGTTTTGAGCCTTTCGTTCGCGTGCTTTATTTAGTTTTACAAGATTTTTTACAGATGGATTCTGTAAACTTGATATAAGCATCTTTTCCTAGATTTTATTTATCTAAACACTCTGTTTTTTATTCTGATACAGATTTTCCGAGCAAAAACTCATCAATCTCTTTTTTCATATCTGCTTTAGGAATAACACCTTGGCCCATTTTAGGTATTTCATCACTTTGTGGTATAAAAAGTAACGATGGTACACTTCTAACACCATATGCACGAGCAATATCGGGCTCTTTATCTACATCCACTTTGTAAATATAAATTTCATCACCATATTCGGCAGCTAAAGCATCTAATGTAGGAGCCAACTGTTTGCAAGGTCCACACCAAGTTGCATAAAAATCAATAATGGCTGGTTTATCTCCAACATAGATAAACTTGTTGGGATTTCTTTTAAAGTCGTGTACCCTCTTTACAAATTCAATATCATTCAGCTCTATTGGCTCTGCCTTTTTCTTATTTTCTGCTTTAGAAGGCTCTTTTGCTAATGCAGCTACTGCAGTAAAGACAATTAAGGTCAATATTATACTAGCTCTTTTCATTTTCATTTATCTTTTAATTATTTAAATTACGAGTTTCAATTCACTCTCTATATATGTTCTATATTATGAATGAACAACAAACATCCGACAAAAGTTTAATCGACTACAGCCAGTTTAATTCAACCTTACTAATAATTATAGAGGC
>DUVZ01000270.1 GCA_012840785.1 Bacteroidales bacterium | reverse complement strand
ATGCATCAAAAGCATACAGCTTGTAAGCGGAATCTAGTCGTCTGAGATAATTCATTTTGTCTAGCTCTACAAGCACGACAGATTTATTTAAGCCTCGACGTTGCAATGAAGAGAGTAACTTTTGATAGACCGCAAACACATGCAAATTATAATTGGTAGAATCTGGCTCAATAGTCAATTGTACAAACTCACTAGCAGGTGTAAACAATGTCTTCTTGTCAATACCAGCCTTGCTCAACGAGCGGCTCAAATCTTTGTCACCATCCACCACCTTCAACAAATCTAAAGCACGCAGTGCCAAGAAATCGAACATGGAGGGATAAAACTCACGCGAGTCTTCTTTCAGATTGACTACAGTTGCGTAGGTTTTCACTTCCGTCTTTTCCAACTCCGCTTGCGCAGACAAAGATGCATTGGCATGCATCAACACCTTATCATAGAAGTTGTTTTGAGTCCACTCCTTCATATCGGCAGGCACAAAGTCGACCAATTGAGTTCTTTGATTAATGATCCATGCGTCTTTGTTGTAATATTGCAAATAAAGGTCAGCCAACATCGAGTTGATTACCGCTTGCTCCACAATATCATTGGTTGATGCTAACATCTGTTTCAGGTTGTGAAATATCAGCGTATCATTTTCATTATCTAACGATAGATCATACTTACCTTGATGGATGAGTGCTTTAATCATCTGCGGACTGTTCTTATCATTCACTGCCCTTTGCAATATTTTATCAACAATCTTCGATGCCGATTTTGGCAACGACTGCTGCTCCTTCTCTTTCACCTGTAGCCACAGAGTGAGATATTCATTGGGTTGCATATTTGAATTATTTTGTGCTTGATGTGATAGGGTAAATAGCAAGGCTATTAAAAGTGGGAGTATTTTTTTCATAACTGATTGTTTTTTGAAACACTTTTCAGCTTTAGTACGAATGTGTTGTGTTATAGTTTAAAACAAACCAATCCAACTTAAAGTTTATACTTTAATAGAATAGATAGATTTTAGGCAAGATAGTTTAGTCTTAGTAAGAGAAATAAGTTATGGTGGAGTGTTTAGCATGGGTTAATGAGAGTGAGAGATAGTATGAGAATAGAGCTTTGGACAACATCACAACTCTATCCTTGTTGCCTTTTGAGTTTCTGATATGAATAATCATACTTTTAGAATCAATATCTGTCACTTTCAGGTGAAGCAATTCGCCGAGTCGCAGTCCCGATCCATACAGTAATTTAATTATACATCTGTGCTTGATATTCTGCACGGCTCCAATCAATTTTTTCACTTCATCTGTTGTCAGATAATTGGGCAAAGAATATGATTTTCGAGCAGGATAAAGATGCTTTATATTTAACTTCTTATTATACACCGAAGTGTAGAACTTGTCAATTGAAGCTACAATCATTCGTTGATGCGAACTTCCAATTTTGTGCTTCTGAATTTTCCACAAAACATATTTTCAATTATAGCTTTATCCATCTCAATTGGATCTGAGAACTTCTTTTGAGCAATTTCGAGAAAACTCCCAATTGCACTTTTGTAGTTCCTAATAGAGTTGGGGCTATAACGTTGCAATGTGAGTTTTTGCTCAAACTGTATGAGTATTTTTTCAATATTCATGATATATATATAATAGTTGTTATTACAAAAATAGCAAAACATTCGTAAATGCTATTCTTTTTGTATCTTTTTATTTGTCTTCTCACCAATATATCAAATGTTTATAGCTATTGATGTACGATTCTAGTTTATTGGTGTACGAATGTTGTTAGGATTATATTTACGAATGTTGTATATTTAGTGCGTAAATACAGACGTTGTATGTAGGTTAGTCAAAAAGTGCATTGAAAGTCACCGACTTTATCGGACAAAAAAAAACATAAAAGCAATGCCAATTGAAGAGAGTCTGCAAATAACGGTCGGAATAAGCCGAAGAGACCATAACTCGAAGTAGGTAAAATTATAGTATTTAAATTATGAAAACTATAAAAATTCACATTGGTGCGACTCTTGGTAGTTTTGGTGGTGGAATTGCCAGTGTTTGGGGAGGAGCCTATGGCGGTATATTAGCTGTAGCAATTTATGATGGATTTGATGCCGTAGAATTTTCGAATATGGTATCTTCCGATCCTAGAACCTATTGTAATTAAAAACACAATGAAAATGAATCGAGCATTTATAAAAGAAGTTTTATTTGTTTTTTCTATGACAACGACTTTTTTTGTTATAGTTTCTTTAACAGGATTTGTAAGCGTTCACTTGGCTCTTAGTATAGGTTTTATTACCTCGGTAATCTTCGGAATATCGGAATATCGGGAAAAAAAGGGAGACGATTAATTATTCGTAATTGAGTAGTTCGGGGGATTACTCCCACGCCCTCTCACACCAGCGTGCATGCTCTCGCACACGAGGGCTAGGTAGGGACACCTGTGGTTTAATAGGAGCTGGAATTGGTGCGTCTCTTGGTAGTTTTGGTGGTGGAGTTAGCAGTATTTGGGGAGGAGCCTATCGTGCTGCATTAGCTTTTACAATTTATGATGGATTTGACGCCGTAGAATTTTCGAGAATGGTATCTTCCGATCCTAAAACCTATTGTATGTAATCAAAAACAAGAATAAATATGAATCGAACATTTATTAAAAGAGGGTTATTGGCTTTTTCTATAACATCGGACATTTGGATTATAGTTTCCTTAACAGGATTTGTAAGTGTTCGCATGGCTCTTCTTCTGGGGCTTACGAACTCGGTGATTGTCGGAATATCGGAAAAACAAAAATAAAGAAGCCCAACCAACAGTACAAGTTGGCTATATAATATCACAGCAAAATTAAATTACATTGAAAACTTTAAAAAGGGTTTTATTAGCATCATTTGTTATTTTCTTTCTAATTGCTGTGGCAATTAGCCTAACAGATCATTTTGTTGTTGGAAAAGAAATAGCGCTAATAAGGATACTATCATATGGTTTGATGGCCT
>DUVZ01000269.1 GCA_012840785.1 Bacteroidales bacterium | reverse complement strand
CTTGCACTTTATGCTGTTTCCAAATCTTTAATTTCGTTAGATGACTTTGATCTCTAAGAATATTAACTCATTACTTTAGGGGATAGTATAGCCCTTCAATTATCAATACTTTTGCACGAGTTTTTTTAAGTTATAGACATAATAGTATTAAGCCTTCTTGTTTTAAAAAATCAGTGGGCTTTTTTTTTATTTACACCTACTCATTATAATATTAGTTATATACATCCTATACTTTCGCCTTTATTAGAAACTAACACCCCTTCCTACACTAATATCTAATAGGCCATTCTATAATATTACATGTTTACACATACCCCATTCTAATGATATTTTTATGATAAACTCATTATATTAAGTGATTGTATAAATAACCATTTCGTTCTACTTTTGCATCAGTTAAAAAAGGAACAAACATATATATGAAAGCTACTAAACAAAGCCTGCAAAAAGGGCTGTTGATTTTGATAATATTTGCTTTAACACATTTTTCTTGGGCAACTTCTCTTCCTATAATAAGCGGAAAGGTAACATCTACAGTAAGTGAAATAGTTTCTTATGCTACAGTACACTTAAAAGGAACAACTATGGGATGCATGACCGACGATAATGGGTATTTTTCCATTCAGGCTCCCGCGGGTGATTACACAATTGTTGTGTCGATGCTCGGGTTTGAAACAGTAGAGCAACAAATCTCTCTCATAAATGGAGAGGAAAGCAATTTAAATATTACAATAGAAGAGAAAACATCTTTGTTAAACGAGGTTGTGATTATTGGTAACAATGAAGCGAATCTTTTAAAGAAAAAGGGATTTACAGTAAATATGGTTTCAGGGGGAAGTTTAAACCTGCAATCTGTTCAAGCCACTGAGCTGTTAGATAAAACTGCTGGAGTACGTATTCGTCAATCTGGAGGAGTTGGCTCAAAGATTGATTACAACATCAATGGATTATCCGGTAACTCGGTTCGTGTTTTTATTAATGGTATTTCAATTAGAAACTATGGCTCTTCTTTCTCTCTATCTTCTATTCCATCGGAGCAAATAGAACGAATTGAAGTGTATAAAGGCGTTGTACCTGCACATCTTTCCGAAGATGCTTTGGGAGGCGCCATTAATGTTATTTTAAAACAAAACGTATCGTCAAACAATCTTCGTGCATCTTATTCCTATGGTTCATTTAATACGCAACAAATGAGTGTTGATGGAAGCTATAAAGAAGAGAAATCGGGTCTAACATTTGACGGCTCTGTCTATTATAACACATCAGACAATGACTTTAAAGTATGGGGCGATCAAGTATATATAACCGATGTAGATACTTGGAAGCTAAACTATATTAAAGCCAAAAGATTTCATGATGGTTATGAGTCTTACGGATTAAGAGGAAATATAGGATTCACAGATGTAAAGTGGGCTGATAGTTTTATGGTAGGATTACTCTATTCTGATATGAATAAAGATGTACAGCATGGGGGTACTATGGAGGTTGTATATGGAAATAGAAGAACTGGTCAGCAGACAAAAATGGCGAGCTTGAAATACGATAAGAATGATTTCTTAGTAAAGAATTTAGATGTGCATTCTGTTGCCTCTTATACCCACAGTAATCGCTGGGTGGTTGATACCATTGCCGATATGTATTATTGGAATGGTCAACGATTATGGAACGAAGACAAACAATCCTATTATCAGTGGAACAGAGGAGGCGGAGAAGCTGGAATTGCAACATTGGCTGACAATTTAGAAAAATCGATAGCCTACAGGATGAATGTATCATATGCTCCTCATCCGCAACATCAATTTCATGTAAACTACCTCTTCAATCATTTCTCACGAGACATTGATGATCCACTTTTACCACAAGCTGAACAGGCTTTGACAGACACTAGAAATATGGCAAAACATATTTGGGGCGGCACCTATGAAAATGAATGGATGAATGGGCGTTTAAAATCATTTGTATTCTTTAAGCACTACATGCAAAACGTATCACTGGCCGACCCTGTAAAAACAGGTAATACATACCAAGTAACTCAAGTAGATAGAACTGTTAATCACAATGGTTATGGTGCAGGTATTGCCTATAAATTATTTCCCAAAGTGTTGCTTCAATCTTCTTACGAGCATGCCTTGCGTTTGCCAGAGAGTAATGAGGTCCTAGGTAATAAATCAGAAAACATCAATGCAACTTATCAATTAGAACCAGAGAAAAGCCATAATATAAATTTAGGATTACTTTTAGGTACTTTCATTTGGAAAAAGCATAGTATGAAAGGTGATATAAACTTCTTTGTGCGTAATATATTTGATATGATTCAACGTGGAGAAACTTCCACTGATGGATATTATGGCTACGAAAACCTTGGGAAGGTGCTAAGCAAGGGTTTTGATGCAGAATACAACTATGAATACGACAACAAGCTATTCTTAACCTATGGTATATCGATGTTCAATGCACGATTCAATCTTCGTTATAATGAAAATGGTGCAGAGTACTCTTATTATAAAGATCATTTGCGTAATGCACCATATTTCACCATGAACACTGGAGCAGAGTATGTACTTAAAAGTGTTCTGCAAAAGGATTCTCGGCTTAGATTGAATTATCAATTTAATTATGTGCACAAGTTTTATAAAAACTGGGAAAGCATAGGAGGAGAGAATAAAGCCACTATACCAACACAAGATGTGCACAATTTGGGCATGATCTACACATTCCCCAATAAAAGGGTATCTGTGGGATTGAACGCCAAAAATATTTTAAACAAACAAGTTTTTGACAATTGGGCATTACAAAAACCTGGACGCTCATTTCATGTAAAGATTAGCTATCGAATATTATAAACTTAAAATTAAAAATTATAACAATGAGAAAAATATTATTTAAATATTTATCTATTGCTTGTGTAGTAACAGCAATAGCAGTGTCCATTTCAGCATGTAGTTCAGAT
>DUVZ01000268.1 GCA_012840785.1 Bacteroidales bacterium | reverse complement strand
GTATCTCCAATTCTGTTTAAAGCATCTATCATTATTCTTGCTTCGCTAATAATTTCAGCATCAGATTTTCCAAATATATTCATATCTCTATTTTGTTTAATATAATAAATACTCTATTTCTAATTTCTAATCAGCTCTTTTAAAGCCCCAACTCTTTCATCAATTCATCATCCACCAAGTATGGCATTGTGATGTTATAATCTTGAGAATGTTTTTTGTTGAATTTATCTACTGTAGTCATAGCGTTTGGATTGCGCGCCCAAGCACGTCGAGCCACACCACCCATCACATCCCACAACATAGCAGAACGCAAAATATCATCTACCCGCTGGCTGCCATCGCACACCATGCCAAAACCACCATTGATAGACTTACCAATACCTACACCACCGCCATTGTGTAGTGCAACTAGGCTCATACCCCTTGCACAGTTTCCTGCAAAGCATTGTGTAGCCATATCAGCAGTTATATTACTGCCATCTTTTATATTGGCTGTTTCGCGGAATGGCGAATCAGTTCCACTCACATCATGATGATCGCGACCCAGCATAACAGGTCCTATCTCTCCGTTGCGCACCATTTCGTTAAACTTGAGTGCTATTTTTAGGCGTCCTTCAGCATCTTGATATAGTATGCGAGCTTGTGTACCCACTACAAGAGCGTTTTTCTCAGCATCGCGTATCCATATCCAGTTGTCATGATTTTGTACAGATTCATCTGGATCGATACAATCCATAGCTGCCTTATCAGTTTTAATCAAATCTTCATGTTTGCCACTAAGGCATACCCAACGGAAAGGACCAAAACCATAATCAAACAGCTCTGGACCCATAATATCTTCTACATAAGATGGCCATATAAAACCATCTTTCTCGTCCACACCATTCTTTGAGATCTCTTTTACACCAGCATCGTAAATTGCTTTCATAAACGAGTTGCCATAATCGAAGAAATAAGTGCCTTGTGCTGTCAGTTTTTTTATAGCATTGAAGTGACGGTGCAACGACTTGTCGACCTCTTTTTCGAATTTATTTCTATCAGTAGCTAGCAGTTCCGTTCTCTCCTCGAAGCTCATACCAGCGGGGCAATAGCCACCTGTGTATGGTTCGTGACAAGATGTTTGGTCAGACAACAACTCTATTTTCACTTTATGCTCCACTGCATACTCTAGCAAATCTATAATATTGCCATGATATGCCACAGAAAGTGCTTCTTTGCGTTTCATGGCTTCATTCACAAGGTCGAATGCCTCTTTTGCATTACTAGTTACTTCTTGCACCCAACCTTGATCGTGTCTTGTTTTGATACGCGAGTAATCTACCTCTGCAACAATAGATGCTGCACCTGCAATATCAGCTGCTTTGGGTTGAGCACCACTCATACCACCCAAACCTGAGGATACAAATAGGTGTCCTGCCAAATTGCCACCTTGGGGAATACCCAATCGTTGTCTACCAGCATGCAACAATGTGTTGAACGTGCCGTGCACAATGCCCTGTGGACCAATATACATCCACCCACCAGCTGTCATCTGTCCATAATTGGCAACACCCATTTGGGCTGCAATTTCCCAATCTTTAAGATTGTCGAACATTCCCACCATCAATGAGTTGGTAAGAATCACGCGAGGAGCATCGGGTTTTGACTTAAACAGTCCCATTGGATGTCCACTGTTTATTACTAGCGTTTGCTCTTGAGTCAACTCTTCTAAATAATGCTTTATCATGCGATATTGCATCCAGTTTTGACACACCTGTCCTGTTTCGCCATAAGTTACCAACTCATAAGGGTAGAGTGCTATATCGAAACATAAGTTATTGTCTATCATCACCTGAAAGGCTTTTCCTTCAACACAATTTCCTTTGTATTCATCAATTGGTTTGGGACGAATATCACCTTCGGGGCGATAACGGTAACCATAAATTTTACCACGTGTACGCAGTTCCTCCAAAAACTCTGGAGCCAGTTCTGCATGTAGGTTTTCGGGAATGTATCTCAAAGCGTTTTTCAACGCAATGTTTGTTTGTTCAGGAGATAGCCTGAAGCCACGGTCGGGTGCTCGTCTCACCCCTTCTGCAAATTTAGGATATGCAGGCAATTCATTAGGTATAGATCTTTTCATATTATTAGTGTTATTAATGTTTCCAATATAAACTACTATTTATTATGTCTTGAATATAATAAAAAAAGAACAAAGAAAAAGCTAATGAAGTGTTTTGAAACTTCGATATAAACCAAGGTAAATGGTTGTTTCAAAAACGTCATTAACATGCTATTTTGTCCTTCTAATGTATAGACTAATTAGATATAAAGAACAATCATAATTGATTAACAAATAGTAAAAACGAAAGTAACCATTTTTTTTATGACTGCAAACAAATTATCATTAATTTGATATCTTGAACAAGGTATTAATTGAAATATCAAATTGTGAATTTTATTCGTTAACTTTGCGCTAGACAAAAACTATCTTGCAAACAATTTAGCAGACAAACAATTTAGCAGACAAACAATATGAAATCATTAAAAGAACTATTCCGAATTGGCAATGGCCCTTCTAGCAGCCACACTATGGGTCCTAAACACGCGGCAGAGATATTCGCTAAAAAAAATCCGCAAAGCCATTCATTCAAAGTTACTCTATATGGTAGCCTTGCTGCCACTGGCAAAGGTCACCTTACCGATGTAGCTATTTTAAAAGTATTAGAGCCAATTGCTCCAACAGAAATTGAGTGGTTGCCAAAAACCTTTCTACCATTTCATCCAAACGCTCTAAAGTTTGAGAGTTTAGACAAAAACAAAAAGACAACTGATAGTTGGACGGTATATAGTGTTGGTGGAGGCGCCCTATCTGATGGAGAAAGAACAATAGGTCTTTCGGAAAGCAACGATAGAGAGATATACAATATGAGCACTATTGATGAGATTATGAATTGGTGCGAAATTACTGGTAAATCTTATTGGGAGTATGTTGAAGAGTGCGAGGGTCCAGAAATATGGGACTATTTGCGCGAGGTGTGGCATGTAATGAGAGCCTCAGTGGATAATGGTTTGGAAAACGAAGGAGTTTTGCCAGGTCCTCTTGCATTGTCGCGAAAAGCAGCATCGTACAATATTAAAGCAAAAGGTTACAAAAAATCATTGCAATCGCGTGGCTTAGTGTTTTCATATGCTTTGGCTGTTTCGGAAGAGAATGCTGCGGGAGGAGTTATTGTAACAGCACCCACTTGTGGTTCGTGTGGTGTGATACCTGCTGTACTATATTTGCTAGAAGAGACACGTGGTTTTAGAGAAAAAAGAATGCTGCGTGCACTAGCTACAGCCGGCTTGTTTGGCAATGTTGTTAAAAAGAATGCTTCCATTTCGGGTGCTGAAGTTGGCTGTCAAGGAGAGATTGGTGTGGCTTGTGCTATGGCAGCAGCTGCAGCCAATCAGTTGTTTGGTGGAAGTCCCGCACAGATAGAATATGCCGCAGAGATGGGGCTAGAACATCACTTGGGTATGACCTGCGACCCTGTTTGTGGATTGGTTCAAATTCCATGTATCGAGCGTAATGCTTATGCTGCAGCTCGTGCTTTGGATGCCAACTTATACTCGTCGTTTACAGATGGTACTCATAGAGTATCGTTCGACCGAGTAGTTGAGGTGATGAAGCAGACAGGTCACGACATTCCATCGCTTTACAAAGAAACCGGCGAGGGCGGCTTGGCTTTAGGACACGAGTTTACCAAAAGAAGATTTGATATCTAACTATAAAATATAAGAGACTATGATTGATTACGTAAAAGGTGAAGTTGCCGACCTAACCCCAGCAACAGTTACAATAGACTGCAATGGTGTGGGCTACTTAGCACACATATCGCTTCAAACATATAGTGCCATTGGCGACAATAAAACTGCAAAGATATATATATACGAATCGGTGCGCCAAGATGCTTTTGTGCTATTCGGTTTTATTAACAAGCACGAACGTGAAGTATTTATGCACCTCATCAGCGTGTCGGGTGTAGGTCCTAGCACTGCACGTGTTATGCTCTCTTCGCTTAGCTCAAAAGAGGTGGAAGCTGCCATTGTGTCGGAAAATGTAGATATACTACGATCGGTAAAAGGCATTGGTATAAAAACAGCGCAACGTATAATTGTTGACCTAAAAGACAAAATCAAATTTAGCGACGAGGGTGAACTAGCAAACCTTGGAAAAGTTGCAGCACCTGCTTTAGAGCATGAGGCTGTTTCGGCATTGGTTATGCTAGGTTTCACACAAGTGAAATCGCAAAAAGTGGTAGCAAAAGTAGCAAAAGAACTTCCAGGTTCTACTGTTGAAGCTGTGATTAAAGAGTCTTTGAAGAGATTGTAATTACAATGTAACGTCTTCTATAAACACCTCAACCTCAACTAATATTTTACAAGATTAGTAAAACAGATAAATAAACAGAAGAGGCAAGCTAAACACTTGCCTCTTCTGTTATTAAAAGGATCACAATGTGGTTATATCTATCAACTATAGATATTCCCAAAAAGACAAATTAAATATAAGGACTGTGAGAAAAAGCAAACTTCACACTATCCGCTTCTTGACCAAAAGTAGATGAGAATAATAGGGTTAAAGCAAGGGCTAAAAATGTTTTTTTAAACATAGTAAGTTTCTTTAGTTAAGTGAAATGATATTCTTATCAATTCTTTATTCTATGATATATGAGCAAAAGTAATAAAAAAACAACCAGGTTAGAAAAAACTAGACACTTATCAACGTCACATCATGTAAAACACAAGGAGTTTGTTTATATTTGCTATCCTAATATAAGCTATAACAGAATGAAGCGTGTAAACCTTAAAAAAACAGTAAAAGTCGAAACAACATGAAATCAAATAAAGTAGTTGACGCATTGCTAGGTGTTGCCATTGGTGATGCTGTTGGCGTTCCATACGAATTCACATCGAGAGAAGAGATGCAGGCTAATCCTGCAACAGATATGATTGGGCATGGCACCTACAATCAACCAAAAGGAACTTGGTCCGACGATAGTTCTCTAACACTCTGCTTGGCTGAATCGTTGGTTGGTGGGTATAATTTGAAAGATATGTCTGAAAGATTTATCAAATGGATGGACGAAGCTTATTGGACAGCACATAACCAAGTTTTTGATATTGGCATTACAACTTCGATAGCAATTTCAAGATTAAGAGAGCTTATTGATGAGGGCAATTTAGATGAGTTGAAAAGACAGAAAGATTATGGAAATGAGCGGGATAATGGCAACGGTTCTCTAATGAGAATAATCCCTTTGCTTTTTCACATAAAAGGGAAACCAATCAAAGAGCAATTCAACATAGTTTGGGAGGTTTCTGCTTTAACACATCGACACATAAGAGCAGCTATGAGCTGTATGATTTACCTCAACTTGGCAGAGAAACTATTAGAGGGGATAGACAAACTGGATGCCTACAAAGAGATGCGCGTTGAAATTGCTGAACTTTGGGATGCTATAGATTTATCAGAAAAAGAGAGGAAACACTTCGATAAAGTAATTCAAAATGATATTAGAGACACCAGTATTGACGATTTGAAAACGGGTGGTTATGTAATCGAGGTGTTGGAATCGAGTATTTGGTTTTTCTTAAACAAGAATTCTTACAAAGACACTATTTTATCAATCATCAATCTGGGGCACGACACAGATACCTCTGCTGCCATTGCGGGTGGGTTGGCAGGATTGTATTATGGACGAAAAGGAATGCCCGAAAAGTGGGTTGCATCGCTTGCACGGCTGGATGATATTGTGGAGTTAGCAAACAAGTTGAATGAGAAGTGTTGTAAATAACAATTGCATTTCATCATCATAATAATAATAGGATAATAATTAACAGACAATGAAAAATATCGAAAAGAGTTTAATTGCATTGCTCATTCTATTCGGATTGTCATCATGTGGCATCCTAAACCTTGGAAAAATGAAAAACCAGAAAGTAAAAATTGAGACAACAGAGGGCGATATAACGTTGCTACTCTACGACGAAACGCCGCTGCATCGCGACAATTTTGTTAAATTGGTGAAAGCAAAATTTTATGACGGTGTGCTGTTTCATCGTGTTATAGATGAGTTTATGATACAAGGAGGCGACCCTAATTCAAAAAATGCCGAACCTGGCAAAATGCTTGGCGATGGCGATGTGGGTTACACTATTCCTGCTGAGTTTAAAACACCTCAAATCTATCACAAACGTGGAGCACTAGCAGCTGCACGCGAAGGAGATGATACAAATCCCGAGAAAGCATCATCGGGTTGTCAGTTTTATATTGTGGTGGGAAAACAGTTTACCAATGAGCAGTTGGACCAAATGGAAGCTAGTAAAATAGACAAACATGGACACGCCAACGACTCTACCTATAAGTTTAGCGAGCAGGCTCGTATCGATTACACAACTATTGGTGGCACACCCCACCTGGATGGCAACTACACGGTTTATGGTGAAGTGTTGACCGGAATGGATGTTGTGGATAAAATATCACAAGCAAGAACCAACAGGGCTGACCGTCCGAGAGAAGATATTAAGATAATAAAGATGAGGCTGATGAGGTAGTTGTTTTAATTTTCAATTAAAATCAACCCTACCCTTTCCACATTTTTTGTATCTTTGTGTATAAACAAATAAAGAAAGAATCATGAAAAAGAATCAAATTCCCGAAAGACTTTCGGATCTACGCAAATTTATGGAGAGCAAAAACCTAAATGTTTTTGTTATTCCAAGTACCGACCCACACTTAAGTGAATATCCCGCAGCTATTTGGGAGAGTCGCAAATGGATAAGTGGTTTTACAGGTTCGGCAGGAACTATAGTAGTATCGCTAAAAGAGGCAGGTTTGTTTACAGACTCGCGCTATTTTTTGCAAGGTGTAACCGAATTAGAAAATACGGGTATAGATTTGTTTAAAATGGGCTTACCAGAAACTCCCGATATGATTGATTGGATTATTAGTCAAGCTGGAGAGAATGGTAAAGTAGGTATCGATGGACTAGTATATGCTGCAGCCGATGCACAACTTCTAGAGAACAGACTAAAACGCAAAAATATTGAGCTGGTAACAGAGCACGACCCCTTTGCAGAGATTTGGAAAGATAGACCCGAAATACCAACCAATGAGATTTTCACACTATCGGAAGATGTAACTGGAGAATCGACAAAAAGCAAGATAAAACGTATTGTTGCAGCGTTGAAAAAAGAGGATGCCGACAGTATGATTATGGTTACCCTTGACACCATAGCGTGGACTTTCAACATAAGAGGAAATGATGTAAATTTCAACCCAGTTGCAGTAGCTTATGCCTATATCTCTGAGAAAGAGACGGTGCTATTTATCAATCCTAAGAAATTGACAGTAGAGGTTGCAGAAAACTTAAAACAACAAGGTGTTACACTAGCAGATTACCACAAGATATTTGACTATGTGGGCAACCTTACTGCAAATGAAACAGTATTGGTGACAGGTAGCAAAATAAACCGCACCCTATTGCAAACTATTCCTGCACACTGCTCAGTAATAGATGTGCCTTCTCCTGCAGACTTGATGAAGAGCAAGAAGAACAAAACAGAACTAAAAGGTTTTCGCAATGCAATGCTGAAAGACGGATTGGCATTGGTGAAATTTTATATGTGGATGGAGAAAGCTGTTCCTGCAGGCGAAGTAACTGAAATAACCATTGATGAGAAATTGCGTGAATATCGTTCGCAGCAGCCACTCTATTTTGGTGAAAGCTTTAGCACAATTGCAGGTTACAAAGGCAATGGTGCTATTGTGCATTATCGCGCTACACCCGAAAATCACTTAAAGGTAGATCCAGAAGGTTTGATGTTGATTGACTCTGGTGCACAGTTTATGGACGGAACCACCGACATTACTCGCACACTTGCTGTGGGTCCGTTAACAGAGCAAATGAAAAAAGACTACACCAATGTACTGAAAGGTCATATACAAATTGCTACTGCTATTTATCCACAAGGAACACGTGGTTCGCAGCTAGACGTATTGGCTCGCAAAGCACTTTGGGACAACTGCCTACACTATTCACACGGAACAGGACACGGCATTGGACACTTCTTAAATGTGCACGAAGGTCCTCAAAACATCCGCCTAGAAGAGAACCCTGTAACATTGCAACCAGGAATGGTTACTTCAAACGAGCCAGGATTGTATAGAGCTGACGAATACGGAATTCGTATCGAAAACCTGATTATTACACAAGAGTATAACAAGAATGAGTTTGGTGCTTTCTATAACTTTGAAACCATTACACTGTGCCATATCGATACTACTCCTATTGTAAAGGAGCTATTGACAGATAAAGAGGTTGAGTGGCTCAACAATTACCACACCATGGTGTTTGAAAAACTAAGTCCACATTTAAATGAAGAAGAGAAAGCTTGGTTGAAAGAGAAAACTAAACATATTTAGTTTTAAAAATTTAATACTGCACTACGCTTGTCTTTGATATTTTAAATCAATCACAAGCGGTTGCAGTATTTTTTTTAATATAAAAAACTGTACAATAAAACAATGGCATTAATTAAATCTGTAAGAGGCTTCACCCCCAAAATGGGTGAGAATATATATTTAGCAGAAAATGCTACTGTAATTGGCGATGTAATTATTGGCAATGACTGTAGCATTTGGTTCAACACCGTGTTGCGTGGCGATGTAAACTCTATTCGCATTGGCAACAGAGTAAATGTGCAAGATGGCACTGTGATACACACATTGTATCAAAAATCTGTATCAATAATTGGCGACGATGTATCTATTGGTCACAATGCAATTATACATGGTGCGAAGATAGAGAATGGTGCTCTTATTGGCATGGGAGCAATTGTGCTAGACCATGCTGTAGTGGGCGAAGGTGCTATTATTGCAGCAGGCTCGGTGGTATTGAGCGGAACACAGGTAGAACCTGGCAGCATTTATGCAGGTGTACCAGCAAAGTTTGTAAAGAAAGTTGACCCTGCTCAAGCAAAAGAGATGAATCAGAAAATAGCTAGCAACTACTTGATGTATTCAGGGTGGTTTAAAGATGAAGAAGACAGTTTGTCATCTGCAAGTGAATAATTAGGTGCAAAAAAACTAAAGAAAATAAGAAACCTCTCTTATTGCATACTTTAGCTAAGTTGTTAGCAACAAACTAAAAGTAGGTAGTAAAAGAGGTTTTTATTAAACAATTGCTAACTTTGTAGTTAACGGTTACTTTACAATGCAAACCAATCAACAACACATAACACAATCTTGTCTCACCTCTTTTGTAGAGACACAATATAAAATATAAATAGAATGAATAGACTCACTGGTTCTGAACTGAAGAAATTTCTTGACGACAAAGCAGCTAAATTTAACAAAGTCTCTTTCATTAAAGACGACCCTATCAGCATTCCCCATCAATTTAAAGAAAAAGCAGACATAGAGATTTCTGCTCTGTTTGCTGCAGTATTGGCTTGGGGACAACGCAAAACTATTATTGCAAAATCGAATGAGTTGCTAGAGCGAATGGATGGCAAACCCTATAAGTTTATAATGGACTATACCGATGAGGGTTTAAAGAAGCTAGAAGGCTTTAAACATCGCACCTTCAACGATACAGACCTGCTCTATTTTGTAGACTTTCTTCACAGACACTATAGCAAACACGATAGTTTGGAGAGTGCCTTTATTCCCGAAGCAGGATTTGAAAGTATAGAGAATTCACTTATTCATTTTCAAAAGTATTTTTTCGACAGCGAAAATGCTCCCAAACGAACACGAAAACATGTAGCATCGCCTGCCAAAAAATCGGCATGTAAACGATTGAATATGTTTTTGAGATGGATGGTTAGAGAAGATAAAAACGGAGTGGATTTTGGTATATGGAAGCAAATTCCAATAAATAAGCTTATTTGCCCCATCGATCTACATGTAGAGCGAGCGGCTCGAATGTTGGGGCTTATAACCCGCAAGCCAGTCGACTGGGATACAGCTGTAGAGCTGACCGAAAGCTTAAAGGCATTGGATAAAAACGATCCTGTGAAATATGATTTTGCCCTCTTTGGTCTGTCAATTGGAGAAGATATCACTTCGTTTAGTGAAAAGCTGGAGAGTGGCTATTAAGATATAACATTTGTCAATCTATTTATTATTGACAATGAGGCTTTATGGTTGAGAGACGTTGCATCTGCAGCGTCTCTGCTATTTTATAGAGAGTGGTGGTATATCTATCTTGATTGTCTATCCTAAATCCAAATATCGTGAGGATACTCAACCTTTTCAAGAAAAAGAGCGTGTCCTGGTGCAGACTCACCTGCCCTGCC
>DUVZ01000267.1 GCA_012840785.1 Bacteroidales bacterium | reverse complement strand
TATTTAATCGTAAGTTGTTTTTATTTCTTCGCAATCTGAATAAAAGCTGATCTATTGCGGTATGAACAGGACTCTGAAGCCGTCTCGACCATGGCGAGATGACAAATAGGTATTCTAACCATTCGAAATTGCACAACAAAGACAAAAAAGGAGTCAAACCTAACTCTTGTGGCTTTTTGCTCACAAAAATAGGTTTGACTCCTTTTACTGTAATTAAGCGATTAAATATCACTTATACCTTTTCCCGCAAAACTAATCTTTCAACCACTCATCAAACCATTTCGCAAATTCGCGTTGAAATAGCACTCCATTTTGTGGTTTCAACACCCAATGGTTCTCGTCGGGGAATAGCAGCATGCGTGCTGGTACACCTTGCAACTTAGCAGCATTAAATGCCATCATTCCTTGCGAGGCAAGAATACGATAATCATACTCGCCATGAGTAATCATAATGGGTGTATTCCATTTGTCAACAAACCTATGAGGCGATGCAGCATAAGTTTTTTGTGCCGTAGCATTCGATTTATCCCAATACGGACCACCCATATCCCAATTGGCAAAGAACAGCTCTTCGGTCTCTAAATACTGTGCTTCAAGATTAAACATCCCAGCATGGGCTAAGAATGCTTTGAAACGGTTGTCGTGATTGGCAGCTAACCAAAAAGCAGAAAATCCGCCATAACTAGCACCAGTACAACCTAGATTATCCTCGTCAACAAAAGGCTCTTTTGCCAACTCATCTATTGCCGATAGATAATCGAGCATGTTTTGTCCACCATAATCACCACTTATTTGCTCTACCCACTCGCTTCCAAAGCTTGACACACCGCGACGGTTGGGAGCTACCACTATATAACCATTGGCAGCCATCATTTGAAAATTCCAACGATACGACCAAGATTGACTTACTGCCCCCTGTGGACCACCTTTACAATAGAGAATTGCAGGATATTTTTTAGAAGCATCAAAATTGGGTGGATAAATTACCCATGTAAGCATTTGTTTGTTGTCTGTAGTGGTAATCCATCTCTCCTCCACTTCACCCATTGTAAGTTGGTCGAGGATGTGTTTGTTTTCGAAAGAAAGCTCTGTTGCCTCTCCACTACTGATATCTACTGAATAAATCTCAGCAGGTTGTGATATAGACTGACGCTTAGCAATCAAACCTTCACCACCTAGTGCAAGCGAAGCATAATTGTAGTGCCCCGATGTAATTCTTTTTATCTCTTTCGTATCTATATCAATAGAAAAAAGATGAGCCTTTGCCTCAACAACAGCTAAAAAGATTATCGTTTTATTATCCTTGTCCCATATAAAAGCATCAACATCATAGTTGAACTCTTCTGTAAGGTATGTTTTCTCTTTTGTTGCCATATCCATTACAAAGAGTCTGTTGATGTCTGCCTCGTAGCCATCACGCTCCATACTAAGCCAAGCCATATATGCTCCATCGTGCGAAAATAGTGGGTTTGTATCATATCCCATCATACCTTCTGTAAGATTCACAGTAGTTTTATCTTCCAACGAGTACATATACAAATCAGAGTTGGTAGACTCAGCATAAGCTCTACCAATCAGCTTTTTAGATGTATATACAATCGATTTACTATCGGCACTCCAAGCAATATCACTTGTGCCACCAAAAGGAAGCAAAGGTGCTTCGTAAGGCTCACCTTCCAATAGGTCGACATAGTCTGTCAATTTACCATTCTTGATTGTTGCATAAAAAGTATGAGGTACATTCTCCACCCAATGATCCCAATGTTTGTACATCAAATCGTCCACTACCCTACCAGTTGCTTTTGGCAAATCAGGATGACGTTCGGCTATTGTTTCTACACTTTTCACCATTTTAATATACATCACTTTAGTTTCATCAGGCGAGTAGGTAAACCCACTTATACCACCCTCAACATCGCTAATACACTCTGCACCACTACCATCAGCATTCATCACCCACAGCTGTCTCGAACCTTCGTGATTTCTAAGAAATGCAATTTTATTGCCTCCATCAATCCACTGAGCACTACTTTCACCTTCATTGGTAAAAGTGAGCTGTTGCTTTTCACTGCCATCGACATTCATTTTAAAGATTTCGGTATTGCTTTTGTTAGCCTCAATATCAACATAACTAACATGATAGAGCAGCTCCTCATTGTTGGGAGACACCTCCACTGCTCCAATCTTACCAAAACTATGGAGTGTTTCTGGAGTCATAATTCCGTTTTCAATAGTTGGAGATGCTTTCCCAATAATCGTTCCTTGATTACTTGTATCTCCAGGCGTTCCACCACCACAAGATGCTAAAAGCGCTGTGCAAGCAGTTGCCATAAAAAGTTGTTTTAATTTCATAATATAGAAATATAAGTTAATAATCTACTTCTGTTTATCTAACCAATAATTGCATCATTCTTCTTGTTTAATGATACTGTTAGATATAAATTGTGATAAATATAAAAAAAGCAAGAATAACAGCTCCACTCAGAATAACGGTCATGGGTTGGAGACCAATGCCAGCTGAACCAATTGAGCATGCAATTCTTGCTTTTTTTATTTATTTTAAATCTAGTCTTTCAACCACTCATCAAACCATTTTGCAAATTCGCGTTGGAATAATACACCATTTTGTGGTTGGAATATCCAATGGTTCTCATCGGGAAATAATAACATGCGTGCAGGTAACCCCTTCAATTTAGCAGCATTAAATGCCATCATACCTTGCGATGCTAGAATACGATAATCCAACTCGCCATGAGTAATCATTATTGGTGTATTCCATCTATCCACAAATTTGTGTGGCGATGTGGCATAAGTCTTTTGTGCCGTAGCATTCGATTTATCCCAATACGGACCACCCATATCCCAGTTGGCAAAGAATAGTTCTTCGGTCTCTAAGTATTGTGCTTCTAGATTGAAGATACCAGCATGAGATAAGAATGCTTTGAAACGGTTGTCATGATTTCCAGCTAACCAAAACACAGAGAACCCACCATAGCTAGCACCTGTACAACCAAGATTGTCTTCATCCACAAATGGCTCTTTAGCCAAGGCATCAATTGCCGATAAATAGTCGCGCATATTCTGTCCACCATAGTCACCACTTATTTGCTCATTCCATTCTTGTCCAAATCCTGGCAACCCACGACGATTGGGTGCAACTACAATATAATCATTGGCAACCATCATCTGAAAATTCCAACGATACGACCAAAACTGACTCACAGCACTTTGAGGTCCACCTTGACAATAAAGCAATGTTGGGTATTTTTTAGTTGCATCAAAATTAGGAGGATACACCACCCAAGTAAGCATTTGCTTGCCATCCGAAGTAGTAATCCATCTCTCTTCCACTTCACCCATGGTTAGTTGGTCGAGTATATGTTTGTTTTCAAACGAAAGCTCTGTAGCTTCTCCGTTACTAATATTAACGGAATAAATTTCGGCAGGTTGCGACATCGACTGACGTTTTGCAATCAAACCCTCGCCACCCAGTGCAACAGATATATAGTCATGTTTTCCTGATGTAAGCGTTGTCACCTCTTTTGTCTCCATATCTATAGAGAAGAGTTGGGTTTTTGCCTCAACAACCGCTACAAAATAGAGCGTTTTGTTGTCAGTATCCCAAATAAAATCATCTACATTGTTATCAAAGTTTTCTGTCAAGTATGTTTTCTCTTTTGTAGCCATGTTCATCACAAACAATCTGTTTTTGTCTGCTTCGTAGCCATCGCGCTCCATACTTAGCCAAGCCATATATGCTCCATCGTGTGAAAACTGTGGACCCACATCATATCCCATCATACCCTTTGTGAGGTTCACTGTAGTTCTATCTTCCAAAGAGTACATATACAAATCAGAGTTAGTAGACTCAGCATAAGCTCTGCCAGTAAGCTTTTTCGATGTATATACAATCGATTTACTATCAGCACTCCAAGCAACATCGCCAGTTCCACCAAAAGGAAGTAATGGAGCTTCATAAGGTTCGCCTTCCAACAGGTCGACATGGTCGGCTAACTTTCCATTTTTGATAGTTGCATAAAATGTGTGTGGAATTTCCTCCACCCAATGGTCCCAATGCTTATACATCAAATCATCTACCACTCTACCTGTTGCATTTGGCAAGTCGGGATGGCGTTCAGCTATTGTTTCTACACTCTTTATTTTTTTAACATACATCACTTTAGTCTCATCAGGCGAATAGGTAAACCCACTTATACCTCCCTCAACATCGCTAATGCATTCTGCACCACTACCATCGGCATTCATTACCCATAGCTGACTCGAACCTTCGTGGTTTTTAAGAAAAGCAATTTTATTACCACCGTCAATCCACTGAGCACTGCTTTCGTGGTCGTTAGTAAATGTAAGTTGTTTCTTTTCAGATCCATCCACATTCATCTTAAAAATCTCGGTGTTGGTTTTGTTCTTTTCGATGTCAACATAGGTTACATGATAGAGGAGCTCCTCATTGTTGGGAGATACCTGAACATCACCAATTCGTCCAAAACTGTGGAGTACTTCAGGGGTCATTATTCCATTTTCAATTGTTGGAGAAGCCTTACCAATAATCGAATCCAAATGAGTTGAATCTCCCTTCGATTCATCATTGCACGACGCCATGAGGGCTGTACAAGCAATTGCCATAAAAAAATGTTTTAATTTCATAATAATAAGAGTATGAGTTTATAATCATTTTGGTTTATCTATTCTATAATACCATCTTTCATGCTGATGGTTCTGTCGGTTAGCTCTGCTAGCTGAGTATCGTGTGTTACAATCACAAAAGTTTGATTCAACTCATCACGCAATTTAAAAAAGAGTGAGTGCAATTCATCTTTATTCTCTGTATCCAAACTGCCTGAAGGCTCGTCGGCAAATACAATCATGGGATTGTTGATAAGAGCACGCGCCACAGCAACACGCTGTTTCTCTCCACCCGATAGCTCCGATGGTTTGTGAAGTTTCCTATCCGACAGTCCCATTAATTCCAAGATATGATTAGCCTCTTTAATTGCTTGTGCACGATCTTTTTTTCCAATAAGAGCAGGTATCATTGTGTTTTCTAAAGCTGTAAACTCAGGCAACAATTGATGAAATTGAAACACAAAACCTATATTCTTGTTGCGAAAATCAGATAACTTACGGTCGCTATATTTAGTTACATCGTTTCCTTCAAATATCACTTTGCCCGAGTCGGGCTTATCCAACGTACCCATTATTTGCAACAAAGTAGTTTTGCCTGCACCACTAGGACCTACTATCGATACTATTTCACCTTTGCTGATGGTTAAATCAACATTTTTCAACACCTGCAAGCTTCCAAAACTTTTGTTTATACCGCGCACCTTTATCATATATGAATATTATGGAGTGATTTTCTTTGTAATGAACTATTGAGGGTGCTAAGGTAAGGAAAAAAGGAATATTAACAAAGACATTTTTTAATGAAGAGTTAATACATGAAGAAGTAAAAGAAATGAAGAGTGAAGAACTAAGAATTATGAATAAAAACAGTGGTTTTACTGGATTTATACTTTTTCATATATACTTGTACTTGTGCAAATTCCTCTCGTGACCCTTGCAGAACCTCCTCTATTATTGTGTCACAATCATGTCATTCCTATTTTTTGCACAAACAAATAGCAGCCATAGTTGTTTACTATTACAATAACATTCAGAACAAATAAACAATGACAAACTTACACGATTTTCGTAAAGACTACAAACGAGACACCCTATCTAGAGATGATATGAGCGATAACCCTATTGCTCAATTTGAATTATGGATGAAAGATGCTATCACTTCTGAGGCAGTAGCAGAGCCCAATGCAATGACATTGGTTACCTCCACCCCCGATGGCAAACCTTCGGCACGAGTTGTATTGCTAAAAAGCTTCAATGAAGAAGGGTTTGTATTCTACACCAACTATGAGAGTAGAAAAGCAATCGAACTAACCGACAATCCTTATGCTTCAATTGTATTTGATTGGCACGTTATGGAGCGTCAAGTGAGAATAGAAGGAGTTGCAAAAAGAGTGTCAGAAGAAGAGTCGGACAAGTATTTCTACTCACGTCCCAAGGGCAGTCAGCTAGGTGCATGGGTGTCGCCTCAAAGTACTTTTATTGATGGACGTAAAGAATTGGAGGCTAGACAAACTAAAATAGAAAGCGAGTTTAAAGAAAAACCAATTACCCGCCCACCCCATTGGGGAGGTTTTGTGGTAGAGCCACATACTATTGAGTTTTGGCAAGGTCGTCAAAGCAGGCTACACGACAGAATGATTTATATAAAAACTGGCGATGAGTGGATGTTAAGGAGATTAGCACCTTAATTAATTGACAATGGACTCTATGAAATAAAAAATCCGACTTTTTTTAAAGAAAGCACTTGGCAGTTTAGCATTGTTCTGAAATAGACAACTCGTCTTACCTTCCCCCTCTAGTCTCTTGTCCCTAGTTTCTAATTTCAAAAAGTAACATCCAATCTAAATCCAAAGTTAATAGCATTTGGATGATCTCGATAGGTCAATCGATGTACATACTCCACACGTAGCAATCCCAATATATTTGTAATGCCTACAGCACCCTCAATATAAGGAGTATTGCCCATTGAAGCCGTGTTGGCTGGAAAAACAAACAGACCATTCTCCTTGGTTGGTATATTTCTATTGCTCAAGCTACCATGAAACCCACGAAGAATAAAGAGCTCTCTAAAACCCAATGCATCAAGTATTGGTATACGAGCAAAGAGTAAGTTGTCTGCAAAATAAGCCAACCTAATGCTATACTGCTCATCGTTGATAAAATCCATAGCATTTACCAAATAAAACGATTTGTTGTCTACAATATATCCTCTATTAGCATCAGGATACAACAACATAGGAAATGGAGCTTTTGTCCACACTTTTTGATAATCGGCTACTAAATCTAAAAATCCATAATCTTCTAGGCTAAATCGTTTTTGAAAAGAGAGCTCTGTTTTTTGATACAACTGATCTCCACCAAAAACACTGTTTTTGCCAACAGTGTGCGACAGCATAAAAAGTGGTTCTGTAAGAGAAAATGCTTTACGATTGCGTTTGTCTTGAATATATGCTTCGTTGTGAAAATAACGCAGAGATATTCCAGCATTTTTCGACTTCAACTTTGACATTGGCTCACGATATCTATTAATATCGACAGCAGTGAAAGCCATTTCACAAGCAGATTGCATCTCTGACATGCGAGCCCACAACTGATAAGACAGTCCATACAAGGTTTCCTTCTCGTAGTTTATCTCTGTAAATTCTCGATAGGTCATTGCTCCACGTGTTCGCCTATAAGAGTACATCAGAAAATCATTTGGCAAACGAGGATGATTACCCCCTGGAGAAAAGATATCGTTTTCGTATATCAATCTAATACTATTGCGCGGAAATTCATCATCGTGGTAAGCTTTCTTATCGAACGACCAAGCCAACTCGCCTCGATATTTAAATTTCCTATCTTTAAAACCATAACCTACATATCCTTTAGCAAAAAGATGTGGATGCAATCGTGCATTTGTAGCCAAGGAGAGTCTGAGGCGAATACCCTCTAGATGGTTGTAAGCAGGTATCTCTTGTAGCTGATAAAGATCGAATTTATTTGTTTTAGGATTACCTAATGGTAAATTATCGTTCAGTACAGCATTAACTGCTTCGTATAGATAATAAGGCAATGGATTTCGCCCCTCATCACCCATTATCCGTATTGCCCTCAAAACATCAATATCATCATCGTATTCCACAGGCATAAGGTATATCTTCAAGGTGTGCAAGCTATCAGCATCCAGTTGTA
>DUVZ01000266.1 GCA_012840785.1 Bacteroidales bacterium | reverse complement strand
TACATCACCTTTACCTTAGCAATTGTGGGGTTGTAAATAGGAACTCCTCCTACTGAAACACGTTTCTCTTCTCCCTCAATAATCTTATCACCCCATTCAAGAAGCAGCTCATTTGTTGATAAGTCGGGTACAAGCAATTCGCTGTTCTCCAATCCATACAAAATAAGATTCTCTTCTTTTATTTCATTACGTATCACAGATAGATAAAGCACTTGTACAAAGTGAGAAACATACATTCTCGCATTTCTTATTTGTCTCTGAAAAGATTTATTGGCTCTAACTTGTCTCTCAAAGGTTTGTTTATATAACATACACATCCTCTCGAACCTGCCCACCACACTCTTTGCCCTATGTATAGTTTTCATTGAAACAACAACATCATTAAAATCTGTTTCAGAGCATTTATCAATGGCTGTTTTTAAAGCTTTTATACGAGCAGTATCAGTATTGGGGAGTCTTCTATAGGGCATATGTTGTTAAAAATGTAAATACGAGATGTATTGATATAAGATTATAGTTTTTTCCTGAAAAGTGTTCCTACCTTTCTCTATTCATTAGTTTTTTAGTGTAATTTAGAAGTTGATGCTTTCTTTCGTCTAGTACATCTACCTCCGATAAACTGTCTAAAGCTGCAAGGTAATATTTTTGAATGAGTTTATTGGTAAGTCTACTAAGATTTAAATCATCATATATTTCTTTAACAGCATTTATTTTTGCTTCTGCATCAAATGTTTCAGCCAAAATCCACTCTTTGAGGGTTGCATTTTGCTCCTTATTACTATTTTCGAGAGCTTTTATAAGCAAAAATGTCTTCTTATTGCTCAATATGTCACCACCAATATTTTTGCCAAATTCTTTTGGGTCTCCATATACATCCAATAAATCATCTTTAAGCTGAAAAGCAAGCCCTATATTGATGCCAAAATCGTAAAGTCTATCTGCATTTTCTTCACTAGCATTGCCCATTATAGCACCAATTTTTAGAGATGCTGCCACAAGCACTCCAGTCTTCAAACGAATCATCTCTAAATATTCCGACTCATTCACATCAAGACGTGTCTCGAAGTCCATATCATACTGTTGCCCCTCGCAAACTTGCATTGCTGTTCTATTAAAAACATTTAAGATGCGAGGAAGGAGTTCGGTATCCACCTTCATCATACAATTATATGCATCAATCAACATGGCATCACCCGAAAGAATAGCTGTATTAGCATCCCATTTAGTATGAACAGTTTCAGCTCCACGCCTAACCGATGCGTTGTCCATCAGATCGTCGTGTAGCAAGCTAAAGTTATGAAATATCTCTAAACCTATTGCGGGGTCTGTAGTTTTCTCTAGATTGTCGGTGAATAGATTTGTAGCCATATAAGCTAATATGGGTCGTAGTCTTTTTCCCCCAAGAGATAGTATATACTCTATAGGCTCAAACAAAGATTTAGGACTTCTATCAAAATCCAACTGCTCGATTGCTTTGTTTATTTTCTTCTCTAAATCTGCTGGTGTGTATGTCATTGTAGTTGTGAGTAATAGGTGTAAATTTAAACCAATAAAAGCTGCTTTAATGATATAAAGCAGCTTTTATGTTTATTAAATTACAAAAATAAGATTGTAAATATAGTTTAGTTTGCTAAGCGGAACTGAACAGGCAATGTAAAGCGTACACGTACTGGTTTACCTCGTTGCTGACCTGGTTTCCATCTAGGCATCGTTTTAATAACACGTACAGCTTCTTTGTCTAGCGAAGGGTCTTGACCTCTCACAACATTTATGTCTGTAATACTGCCGTCACGCTCTACTACAAAAGTTGTAATAACACGTCCTTGGATACCATTCTCTTGTGCAATAACTGGATACTTGATGTTGTCGCCTAAAAACTTCATCAACGCAGACATTCCACCTGGGAATTCAGGTTGTTGTTCAACCACCACAAATATCTCTTCTGTAGCCTCTTCCTCTACTGCTTTGGGTGGAGGTGGAGGTGTATAGGTTTGTACTTGTGCCCTCGACTGGTCGTCTTCTAACGAGGACAAGTCAATTTGGTTTTCAACTCTCTCTTCTACCACGTCAATAAT
>DUVZ01000265.1 GCA_012840785.1 Bacteroidales bacterium | reverse complement strand
TAGTGGCAAAACACCCAAAGTGTTTATGCTAACTATTGGCAACTTGGCAATGCGATTGGCACGTTCACAGTTCTCTAGCAACTTTATGGCGTCAGCAGGATATGAGATTATCGATAATTTAGGATTCGACACAGTAGAAGAGGGCGTAAAAGCAGCTCGCGAGAAAGATGCCGACATCATAGTGCTCTGTTCAAGCGACGATGAGTATGAAAAATATGCTCCCGAAGCCTACAAGTTAGTCAAAGGCAAAGAGATACTTGTAATTGCAGGTGCTCCTAAGTTTGCCGACGATTTGAAAGCACAAGGAATTGAATATTTTATAAACGTACGAAGCAACGTATTGGAAATGTTGACTGAGTTTAATTCTCGTATGGGAATAGTATAAAACTGATGAACAGAAAGAATCACATAAAAAACTATATTTTTGCTACACGCCCTTGGTCGTTTCCGGCCTCGGCAATGCCAGCATTGGTAGCCTTCACTTTTGTCTTCTATTTACACCAAACCACAGAGTTTGTTTCTGTAAGTTGGGTAAACGGAGTATTGGCAACTGTGGGAGCAGTAATTTTTCATGCGGCAGGCAATTTGTTTGGCGACTATTATGATTATGTGAATGAAGTAGATAAAGACAAGAAAACAGGCGAAGTACCCATGTTGGTATCAGGCCTTTTTCAGCCAAAAACAATGTTTGTGTTTGGCATCACAGTAGTAACAATTGGTATCATTCTAGGATTATACCTCATGTCACAATCTGGTCTACCACTTCTCATCATTGGTTTGATTGGCACACTTTGCGCAGTTTTTTATTATAAACTAAAATACATAGCATTAGGCGAATTGGTTATCTTCGTAGCTTTTAGTCAACTCATAGCACTAGGAGTAGTATATGTGATGACTAGCCAACTAGTTTGGAGTAGCCTACTAGTAATTGCGCCCGTTGGCATGTTAGTAGCAGCTATTTTGCACGCCAACAACACACGCGATTCTATTTTAGACAAAAAAGCTGGCATCAAAACCCAAGCAATTATTTTGGGTATCGATGGTTCAAAAGTGTTTTATCAAACCCTATTATTAGCCCCATACATATTAATAGCAATCATTGTAAAATTCAATATTTTACATCCATATAGCTTTGCTGTGTTACTTTCATTTCCAATTGCTCTACGGAGTATAAAAAAAATGAAACAAGTACGCCTAAGCTCATTGCGCGATATAGAAACATTAGATGTAGATACTGCAAAACTAGTAACCATCTTTAGTTTACTACTTATTGCCGGCAATGTAGTAGGAGCACTTTTTTAAAACAACAAATATTCAATTAACAATAGAAGCATTTTATCTACAAATGATAACTTGTAAATATCACAAACGATAAGAAAAGCTTAAAGAAAATCTATAAAAACAATGAAACCAAATTTTAAAGATATAAACATAAAGGGTGACAGCTTTACAGACAAAACAAATGTTGCAGACTGGGCTGAAAAAAACGAGTTTAACCCTGACTGGCTAACAGCTGAACAAATTCCTGTTAAACCAGTATACACAAAAGAAGACCTCGAAGGCATGGAGCATTTAAACTATGCAGCTGGTGTTCCTCCATTCTTGCGCGGACCATACTCCACTATGTATGCAATGCGTCCATGGACTATCCGTCAGTATGCAGGTTTTTCAACAGCCGAAGAGTCTAACGCATTTTACCGCCGCAACTTAGCAGCCGGACAAAAAGGACTATCTGTAGCATTCGACTTGCCCACTCACCGTGGCTACGATGCCGACCACGAACGTGTGATAGGCGACGTAGGTAAAGCAGGTGTATCTATCTGTTCTGTCGAAGATATGAAAATACTTTTCGATCAAATTCCATTGAACGAAATGTCAGTATCAATGACAATGAACGGTGCAGTACTTCCCATTCTAGCATTCTACATAGTAGCAGCACAAGAACAAGGAGCCGAATTGCACGAAATGCAAGGAACTATTCAAAACGATATTTTGAAAGAGTTCATGGTGCGCAACACCTATATATACCCACCAGCATTCTCGATGCAGATTATTGCAGACATTTTTGAGTACACATCTCAAAAAATGCCACGTTTCAACTCTATTTCAATTTCTGGATACCACATGCAAGAAGCAGGTGCTACCGCCGATATCGAATTGGCATATACACTAGCCGACGGTTTAGAGTATCTACGCGCAGGTATCGCAGCCGGTATCGATGTAGATGCATTTGCACCTCGTCTATCGTTCTTCTGGGGTATTGGTATGAACCACTTTATGGAAATTGCCAAGATGCGTGCTGCACGTCTATTGTGGGCTAAGATTGTTAAAACATTCAACCCCAAGAACCCAAAATCATTAGCACTACGCACACATAGCCAAACATCAGGATGGTCGCTCACCGAGCAAGATCCATACAACAACGTTGGTCGTACCTGCGTCGAAGCTATGGCAGCAGTATTAGGTCACACCCAATCGTTGCATACCAATGCACTCGACGAGGCTATTGCACTACCAACCGATTTCTCGGCACGTATTGCACGTAATACTCAAATCTATATTCAAGAAGAGACATCTGTTACAAAACACGTCGACCCATGGGCAGGTTCATACTACGTAGAATCGCTTACCAACGAAATTGTACACAAAGCATGGGCTCATATTCAAGAAGTAGAAAGCCTAGGTGGAATGGCTAAAGCTATTGAAACCGGAATTCCAAAAATGCGTATCGAAGAAGCAGCAGCACGCACACAAGCAAAAGTTGATGCTGGCAAGCAAACCATTATTGGAATTAATAAATATCGCCTGGAGAAAGAAGATCCAATCGATATTCTTGAAGTTGACAACACAGAAGTTCGCAAGCAACAAGTTGCACGTTTAGAAAAACTAAGAGCAAACCGCGACCCAGAAGCTGTTAAAAAAGCATTGGCAGCACTCACAGAGTGTGCTAGAACTGGCGAAGGCAATTTATTAGAATTTGCCGTTGAAGCTGCACGTGTACGCGCATCATTGGGCGAAATATCCGACGCATGCGAAGAGGTAGCAGGACGTTATAAAGCAATCATTAGAACAATATCAGGAGTGTATTCATCAGAAACAAAATCAGATGCTACTTTCCAAAAGGCAAGTGCACTGGCAGATAAATTTGCAAAGAAAGAGGGTAGACAACCACGTATTATGATTGCCAAAATGGGGCAAGACGGACACGACCGTGGTGCAAAAGTAGTAGCTACTGGCTATGCCGACTGTGGATTTGATGTCGATATGGGACCCCTATTTCAGACACCAGCAGAAGCTGCACGTCAGGCTGTAGAAAACGATGTGCATGTATTAGGCGTATCGTCGCTTGCTGCCGGACACAAAACTTTGGTACCCGAAGTAATGAAAGAACTAGTTAAACTAGGTCGCCCCGACATTATAGTAATTGCAGGTGGTGTTATTCCAGCTCAAGACTACGATTTCTTATACAAAGAAGGAGTAGCAGCTATATTTGGTCCAGGCACATCAGTTACCCAAGCAGCTGTAGATATTCTAAATATCTTATTAGGAGAAGAATAGTACTCTTTTGCAACTAAAGAGAACTATCCCAATGCTCTTTTATAGCTCATGCTACAAAGGGCATCGATAAATTGTTTATTTTAAGACCGCTCTGTTTTCGCAAATGAAGACAGGGCGGTTTTTTGTTTCGCTCCCGCGCCAATCCTCTCGCGTGGTTTATTCTCGCTCCCGCACGAGCAATGTCATTAAGTTAAACATTTTTATAATTTATTTCTGCTGTTTTCCACCGTGCTTACTTTTTTTTGTTTGCATTTCAAGCCTGCAAGCCTGCAAGCCTTTAGGCTAGATGAAGCCTTGTGTATAGTTTAAGAGAATGATACTAGGGCTGAAAGCCCGATATAATTCAGCCCAGGCTACAAGGGGCATGGGTAGCAGTTAGATATAAGCAAAAGAGGGCTGAAGGTCTGGCATAAAAAAGATATACAGTCTCTCCCAATCCCACACGAGGTTTGTTTGATAATAGCGAGGAACAACATCACTATTTTGTAAAAAATAATCCACCACCTATTGTGTAATTTACAGATTGTTGCTAAATTGCACATTTTTGCAAGAATTGAGCAGTTTTAGGCACAACTCTTACAGAAAAAGTATTCATATTAATATAAATATTATATCTTTGTAGCCGATAAATTGGATTAAAGGTTATTTGTAAATATACAAAACATGAAAGAAATATACAGTGTTATTACCGGTACAGGAAGTTTTATTCCTGAAAAAAAAATGAAGAATAGCGACTTCCTATCGCATGAGTTTTACGACTCTTCAGGTACTAAGCTACCCACCGCCAATCAAGACATTATAGATAAATTTGTTGAAATTACAACAATATCCGAGCGTAGGTATGCCGATGACGAGCATCTAACATCCGATTTAGGCTTCTTTGCTGCGCAAAAAGCCATCGAAGATGCAGGCATCGACAAAGAAGAGCTCGACTACATCATATTTGCTCACAACTTTGGCGACACCCATGCCGATGATAACAGAATTGACAACTGCCCCAGCTTGGCAGCTCGTGTAAAACAAAAACTAGGCATCAAGAACCCCAATTCTGTTGCTTACGATATATTATTTGGTTGCCCAGGATGGTTGCAAGGTGTTATCCAAGGAAACTACTACATCAAGTCGGGCGATGCAAAAAAAGTATTAGTTATTGGTGGGGAAGTGCTTTCACGTATTTCCGACCCACACGATCGTGATAGCCTTATCTATGCCGACGGAGCAGGCGCATGTATATTAGAAGCTCGCGAAAGCGACACACCAGTAGGAATATTGGGGCAAAACTCTCGCTCCGATGCATTAGAATTTGCACAAATGCTAAGCATGGGCGTCTCTTTCAAGCCAGAAGAGGCAGAAACCGGTAAGCTCTATCTAAAAATGAATGGTCGCCGCCTTTATATGTATGCATTAGCCAATGTACCAAAAACCATTAAAGCAGGACTAGACAAATTGGGCATACCTATCGAAGACATTAAGAAAATTCTTATCCATCAAGCCAATGGTAAAATGGACGATGCTATTCTTGAGCGTCTCTACAGCCTATATGGATACAAAGACACCCCAAAGGATGTAATGCCCATGACAATTTCGTGGTTGGGCAACTCATCAGTAGCCACCCTTCCAACCCTGTTCGACCTTGTGGTGCGTGAAGAGGTAACTCCCCACCAAATAGATGCAGGCGATACTATAATATTTGCCTCGGTAGGTGCTGGAATGAATATCAACAGCGTTGTGTATAAAATGCCCGAAGATTAAAAAAAACAAAAGTGCAAGCATAAAAATCTTCACTAGTAATTATATAAAAAAAGAGAGTGTCTTAATTTAAAAGACACTCTCTTTTTGTTTTCAAGCATATAACTCTTTGCTTACTGCTCTTCCAAATAGGGCGAATAGCAATATCCTTCCACACCTTGCTCAGTTTTAATGCGCCACCACTTATCGCTAGTTTTTTCCAAGAGCGTTAAAGCCTCACCATGGTCCACCACAGTTATCACATACTCTTCCACACCAGGTCTGTCATGCACATTAAGCTTACCTTTGCGTGTAGCCACAATCAGTTGATCGGGCACTTTCACCACCACAGGCTCTACTACTATCGGAGGAGGTGGCACCACAGTAATATTATTTACCACCGATTTTACCCCCTCTATGGCAGATACCGACGACACCACTTTTTGTTTTGTAGCCTCGTCCTCTACCACACCACCAAGCGTGGCAATATGGTTGTCCACCACAACAGTTACATTAGAAGCACCCGGTATGGTTGCTGTAATTTGGTCAGCTGTCTCCTTTAGATCAGCGTCAGTTACTTTGTCACAAGTTGTTAAACCCACCCCTAAAAATAACAGTAGAGTCAACATTGATGAAAATTTTGTTTTCATAGTTCCGAGGGTTTTAAATGAAGTTGTATAATTAGTGTGAATATAAATTATTCATACTCAATATTATAACATATGAAAACAGTTAAAGTTTACATTAAAAGCTAAAATATTTTAGTGTAAACATGACAGTAGGGCGAACCTCCCTTCTTCTCATAATACTGCTGATGATAATCTTCAGCCTCCCAAAACTTCGTGGCAGGCACTATCATCGTAGCCACCTCGTAGCCCATCTTAAGCAACAAGTTGGTATATTTCTCAGCAATAGCCTTTTGCTCATCATCCATGTAGAATATATTCGACAAATATTGCGGGCCAATATCCGGACCCTGCCCATTTAGCTGAGTAAAATCGTGCGTCTCATAAAACAAGCGAACCAAATCACCATAAGTTATCACCGATGGGTCGTAGGTCACCTCAATCGATTCGAAATGCCCCGTGTTGCCTTTAATTACCTCTTCGTAAGTAGGATTCTCTTTATGCCCTCCCATATACCCAACCTTAGTCTCAACCACTCCTGGAGCTTTCATAAAGTAATACTCTGTTCCCCAGAAACATCCCGAGGAGAAATAAATTTTTTCAAACGAATCATCTTTCATAGGAATAAATTTTAAAGAAATAGAATTAACACAATGACGCGTGTTTTTATCTGTAAACCGCTCTCCCAAGAAAACATGCCCTAGATGAGCCCCACAATTGTTGCAAATAATTTCGGTGCGCATTCCATCAGCATCCGCCACACGCTTCACGCTTCCCTCAATCTCATCGTCAAAAGCGGGCCACCCACAACTAGCATCAAACTTATCGTCCGATTTATACAAAGGCGCATCACATCTTTTACATACATACGTTCCCGCCTCCGTTGTGTTTAGGTATTCACCCGTATAGGGTCGTTCCGTTCCCTTATTCACTATCACCGCCTCTTCGGCTTTTGTCAGCTTGTTAAACTTCATCATCGTATTTTCTCTGTTATTATTATTATTATTATTGTTACTGTTTTGTGCACATGCCCCCACTATATTGGCGAGCAATAGCAAGTATATAAACATTTTCTTCATAACTCTTTTTTTATATAACGTTTAAAAACAAGAATTGATTAATAATCAGTCAACTATTTTATCACCTATAGATATTTCTCATTTCCAACCATGTATATATTCTACTTATTTGCTACCTTTGTCTACAAGCACTCATCAATGATATAAAGATAATAAATTATAATGGAAACACTACTATCAACAGACTTAGCTTATAAAGTGGCAGATATGTCTCTAGCCGACTTTGGAAGAAGAGAAATAGAGATAGCCCAACACGAAATGCCAGGGCTAATGGCATTGCGCAAAAAATACAAGGGGCAGTTCCCACTCAAAGGTGCTCGCATCACAGGTTCGCTCCATATGACCATACAAACAGCCGTGCTTATCGAAACATTAGTAGCCCTTGGTGCAGATGTACGCTGGGCTAGCTGCAATATATTCTCCACCCAAGACCATGCCGCTGCAGCCATTGCCGCCGCTGGCATTCCAGTATTTGCTTGGAAAGGCGAAACCCTAGAAGAGTATTGGTGGTGTACCGATATGGCACTCCGCTTTCCTGACGGCAAAGGTCCCAACATGATTGTCGACGATGGGGGAGACCCAACCATACTTATACACAAAGGCTTTCATGCCGAGAACAACCCCAAAACAATAGATAAAAAAGGCTCCACCAAAGAAGAGCAAATTATTTTAGACACACTAGCCCGTATTCTCGAAGAAGACAACCAACGTTGGCATCGCACCCTAAAAGAGATGCGCGGAGCTTCCGAAGAGACCACATCGGGAGTTCACAAGCTAGAGAAAATGCTTCGAAAAGGCGAACTGCTATATCCAGCCATCAATGTAAACGACTCCGTAACCAAGTCGAAATTCGACAACCTCTATGGCATCCGCGAGTCATTGGCAGATGGCATCAAGCGCGCCACCGACGTAATGATAGCAGGCAAAGTAGTAGTAATCTTGGGCTATGGCGATGTAGGCAAAGGATGTGCCCAAGCCATGCGTAGCAGCGGCGCACGCGTTATCGTTACCGAAATCGACCCCATATGCGCACTGCAAGCAGCCATGGAGGGCTACGAGGTAAAAACTATGGAAGAGGCATTGCCCGAAGGCAATATATACGTCACAGCCACAGGATGTTGCGATGCCATTACTATAGAGCATATGCAGCAAATGCGCGACCAAGCCATCGTCTGCAACGTTGGTCAGTCCGACAACGAAATACAAGTAGCCAAGCTAATCAATTTCGAAGGAATAGCCCACACAAACATCAAACCACAAGTCGACAAGTACACCTTCCCCACAGGCAACTCAATATTCCTGCTAGCCGAAGGTCGACTAGTCAATCTTGGTTGCGCCACAGGGCATCCCTCATTTGTAATGAGCAACTCGTTCACCAATCAAGTATTGGCTCAAATAGATTTGTGGCAAAAAGATTACCCAATAGGAGTGCACCGCCTCTCAAAAGAGCTCGACGAAGAAGTAGCACGCCTACACCTCCATCAGCTTGGCGTAAAACTTACCCAACTCACACAAAAACAGGCCGACTACATAGGAGTTCCCATCGATGGACCCTTCAAAGCCGACCACTATAGATACTAAAAAATCAATTAATTTACTTATATTATCTGTCTATGTCAATAATTAAAAGTGTTTTAGATACCGATTTATATAAATTCACCACAAGTTATGCTTATTCCAAGCTTTTCCCCCGTGCCCACGGGCAGTTCGAGTTTGTAGATAGAAGCAACGATAACTATCCCGAGGGGTTCGACCAACTCCTTAGAGATGAACTCAAAAGCATGGAGGAGCTCTGTCTCACCCATGCTGAAGAGGCATTCTTGATAGAAAAACTACCCTATCTACCACCCATCTATATCGATTTCCTAAAAGGATTTCGCTACAACTCGGATGAGGTGAAAGTGTGGATGGAAGATGGAAAGCTAAAAGTAACAGCAACCGGATTGCTCTATCGCGTTACCCTGTGGGAAACACCCATCTTGGCAACAGTTTCCGAGCTCTATTACAAACTCACAGGTCAAACCCCCGACATGGAGTATATGAACAAGGCTGTTGTAGAAAAAGCCAAAAAACTAGCCAAACACAATGTCATCTTCTCGCTTTTTGGCATGCGCCGTCGCTTTAGTTTCGACATCGAAGATAGGGTAACCAAACTACTGAAAGCCCACTCAAACGACAATTTCTTTGGCACCAGCAACGTTTACATGGCATTTAAGCACAACGTAAATGTATCGGGCACACATCCACACGAGTGGGTGCAGTTTCATGGCTCTATATATGGCTACAAAATGGCAAACTATATGTCGATGGAAAACTGGATAAATGTTTACGATGGCGATTTGGGTACAGTCCTTACCGACACCTATACAACCGATGTATTTCTTAGCAACTTTAGCAAGAAACATGCAGCCCTCTTCACTAGCCTGCGACAAGATAGTGGTGACCCCCTTGTGTTGGTCGACAAAGCCATCAAACGATACAAAGAGCTTAGAATCGACCCCACACTCAAATATATTGTCTTTTCAGACAGCCTCAATGTCGACAAAGCCATTGCCATAAAAGAGTATTGTGGCGATAAAATAGGCGCTACCTTTGGCATTGGCACCAATCTCACCAACGATGTAGGCAACAATATAAAGGGGCTCAACATAGTGATGAAGCTCTTCCGCTGTAAAATGACAGAGAAAGAACCCTGGCACGAGTGTGTAAAGCTATCCGATGTAGAAGGCAAAAACACAGGCTCTAAAAAAGAGATTCACCTAGCGCAAGAGACGCTGGGACTGCTTGAGTAATTGTTAATGGTTAATTGTTAATTGTTAATGGTTAATTGTTAATTGTTAATGGTTAATGGTTAATGTCTGCAATGCTTGGTGGCACCTAGTGCCCTTTGCTTGGTACGGGGTGCGGGGTGAAGAAGCAAGAGACAGGAGACAGGAGGGAAGAGTTAGGAGTTTCGAGTTAGGAGTGAAAGGCACGGGGTGCGGGGTGCGAGGTG
>DUVZ01000352.1 GCA_012840785.1 Bacteroidales bacterium | reverse complement strand
GCTGCAAAAATGTTTACCGTTCCACATTCGCTGAACACTGTAAAGTACAAATAAAAAGTAATCTTTGAGCACCAGTTCATTAATAATTTACAACTGATAATTAATAATTAAAAACCTATCCTTTAATAGTCTCAAACCCTTTGCCATAGACCCCAGTAACATTGGTTTGGGTGATGAAGGCATGTTTGTCGATCTGCTTGATGAGACGGAACACGGAGGTGGATTCGCTGCGGCGCGTCATGAGCATAATTATTTTTTGTGGTTCTTTGGAGTACCACCCCACTCCATCGACTACGGAGCAACCACGATTGAGCTCTGATACAATGTGGGTGGCAATTTCGTCGTAATGCTCTGAGAATATAAAAAACTGTACGGATTGGCGCGATCCGTTGACTACTACATCTACTGCATAGTAGAGGATGACGGTGATGATGAAGCCGATAATAATGGTTTCGAGGCTCTGAAAGAGTATGTATGAGCTCATTACAATAACGGCATCGATATAGGTGAGTACGCGCCCCATGCTGATGTTGTGGTATTTGGTAATCATTGCGGCTATAATATCGCCTCCGCCGGTGGAGCTATTTGCCGAGAATACCAAACCGAGGCCTATGCCGGTGATGACCGACCCCACGAGGATGGACATGGTGGCATCGTGGATGAATGGCTCGGTGATATATTGTTCGGCAAAACCGAGGATAATGGTGAGTGCTAGGGTGCTAAAGGCTGTGTTGAAGACGTATTTGCGACCAACGATGAACCATGCAATGGATAATAGAATGGCGTTGACGGTGATCATGGTTATCCATAGGGGTGTACCTAGGGCGTAATTTACTAGCAGGGCGATGCCTCCTAAGCCGCCTGTTACCACTTTGTAGGGGATGAGAAAACCTACGTATCCGATGGAGAAGAGGACTAAGCCGAGGACGATAATGATATAGTCGCGCCAGTAGAACGACTTGAGGTGTTTTTTGGGTAGAGAAAGATTCATTTTTTAATGGTTAATTTTTAATGGTTAATGGATAATGGTTAATTGGTTGTAAGTGAACAGTGAACAGTGAACAGTGAGCAGTGAACAGTGAGCAGTGAACAGTACACAGAGACGATTTTTAACCGCCTTTCTCGCTTGTTTTTCGGCTCGTCGGACGATGTCACCTCTGTAGAGAAATTTTATCGGTATCTCGTACCACGCACCGCGAAACGCGCACCAGTTTCTAGTGACTAGTCACTAGAAACTAGTCACCAGTCACCAGTCACTAGTCACCAATTTCTAAAGCACAACATTCACAATTTTCTTAGGCACCACAATCACCTTCTTGGGTGTTTTGCCATCGATCCATTTTTGCGAATCGGGATGGTTGAGCACCGCTGCTTCGATATCGTTTTTATTGGCATCGGCAGCAAAATCGAGGGTGAAGCGCACTTTTCCGTTAAACGATATGGCGTAGGTGAAGGTATCTTCTTTGATATACTCTTCGTTGAACTGGGGCCACTGGGTGTCGAAAATAGTATGCTCGTTGCCCAATTTGCTCCACAACTCTTCTGTGATATGGGGTGCGAAGGGCGACAAGAGTATAAGGAAATCGTGCAGGATGGCGCGATTGTTGCTCTTGAGCGATGTGAGCTCGTTGATGCATATCATAAATGCTGATATGGATGTGTTGAACGAGAAATGCTCGATGTCGTAAGATATTTTTTGGATAAGTTTGTGCAGGGCTTTTAGCTCGGCGGCTGTGGGCTCGGCAGGGCTCACCTGGAAGGTGTCGTTGGTATGAAACAAGCCCCACACGCGGCGCAAGAAACGGTGCACGCCATCAATGCCGTTGGTATCCCAGGGCTTGGATTGCTCCAGGGGTCCGAGAAACATTTCGTAGAGGCGAAGGGTGTCGGCGCCGTATTTGGCTACTATATCGTCGGGGTTGACCACGTTGTACATAGATTTGGACATTTTTTCTACTGCCCAACCGCAAATGTATTTGCCATCTTCGAGGATGAACTCTGCATTGCTATACTCGGGACTCCACTTTTTGAAGGCTTCGATATCCAACACGTCGTGATGCACTATATTTACATCGACATGGATGGGGGTGGTATCGTATTGGTCTTTAAGCCCTAGCGACACAAAGGTGTTGGTGTCTTTGATGCGATATACGAAGTTGCTTCGTCCTTGTATCATGCCTTGGTTGACCAGTTTTTTGAACGGCTCTTCCTCGCATGCGATGCCGAGGTCGAATAGGAATTTGTTCCAGAAACGACTGTATATGAGGTGACCAGTGGCGTGCTCGATGCCGCCTATATAGAGGTCGACATTGCGCCAATAGTGGTTTGCCTCTTGCGACACAAGCATTTGATTGTTGTGGGGGTCCATATAGCGCAGGTAGTAGGCTGACGAGCCTGCAAAGCCTGGCATGGTGGATGTTTCGAGTGGGTAGCCTTCTTCTGTAACCCAATCTTTGGCACGTGCTAGGGGTGGTTGTCCGGTTTCGGTGGGCAAAAACTTGTCTACTGGAGGCAACTCTAGGGGTAGCTCGCCATCGCTTAATGTGTGTGGCATGCCATCTTTGTAGTATATAGGAAATGGTTCGCCCCAATAGCGTTGGCGCGAGAAGGTGGCATCGCGTAGGCGATAGTTTACTTGGCTGTAGCCCAACTCTTGTTTGTTTATTTCGTCGATTGCTTTGCCAATGGCTTTCTCCACGGGTAGTCGTTTAGGAAATCGGAGTTGATCATGATTCCCTCTTTGGCATCGAAGCTCTCCTGCGACACATCGCAACCTTCTACAAGGGGGATGATGGGCAGGTTGAAATGTTTGGCAAAGGCATAGTCGCGGCTATCGTGTGCCGGAACTGCCATAATGGCGCCTGTGCCGTAGCCTGCCAACACATAGTCGGATATCCATAT